>JAYVCG010000124.1:0-4630 GCA_043750075.1 Acetobacteraceae bacterium
CCACGGAGGCGCACGGAGAAATCCGCGGATGGGATACGGATCACGACCAGAAGCGCACGGTGGACAATGGTTCCTCTCGCCGCGCGCTTCTGTGTCCTCCATGGCGCAAGCTTCTGCTCCTTGCCGCCCGTTCAGGCGCACGGCCAATAAAAAAAAGCCCCAGGGCACCGCCCCAGGGCTTCTCGTCACGGATTGGAAAACAACCGTATCAGTTGTTGTTACGCACGCCCATCAGGGAGAGCAGCGACTGAAACAGGTTGATGAAGTTCAGATAGAGGCTCAGCGCGTCATAGACACCGCGTTTCGCGGCGCCTTCCGTGCCTTCGGCGTAGGCGAATTCCACGAAATCCGACTTGATCCGCTGCGTGTCCCACGCGGTCAGGCCGACGAACACCACGACGCCGATCAGGCTGATGGCGAACTGCAACGCCGAGCTTTGCATGAACACGTTGACCAGGCTCGCGATGATCAGGCCGAACAGGCCCATCATCATGAAGCTGCCCATTTTGCTCAGGTCGGATTTGGTCGTGTAGCCATAGATGCTCGTGGCGCCGAACGTCGCGGCGGTGATGAAGAACACCCGTGCCACGGACGCGCCCGTATAAACCAGCAGAATGCTGGCCATGCTGGCGCCCATCGTGGCGCAGAACGCCCAGAAGATGCCCTTGACCGCCGTGGTGGACAGTTTGTTGACGCCGAAGGTGAGCACGAGGACAAAAATCAGCGGCGCGAACATCGCGGCGTAGGCGAGGATGGTCGGCGAATGCACCATCCGGCCCGAAGCCGTCTGCACCATCGGATAGAACGCGTTCATCAGGCTGGTGTTGGCGATCGCGTAGGCCACGATCCCGGTCAGCAGCAGACCTGACGCCATCCAGTTATAGACGCGCAACATGTAGGCCCGGAGGCCCGCGTCCATGGCGGCGGCGGAGGTCGTCGCTGACTGTTGGGGATAGGCCCGGTATTCGGGACTGAAAGCCATGTTACCCTGTTTCCTTTCGGAGATGTGCCTGTCGCCCTCTCATTTTGGAGATCGACCGGGGCGGTTCAAGATGAAGCCATTAAGTCACTCAGCCGTTCAGCCGCGCGGTCCATTTTCCCTGGGCTTTGGCGCCCTGGTCATTCGTTCCGCAGCAACTGAGCGGGCCTCACGCGGGATGTGGCGGCCAGACCAGCGTAGCCGAACACAAGCATTGTAACGAGAGACCCCGCAAGCGTCAAAATGAGAACGCGCCAGGAGAATACCCAGGGTGTGTGCAAAATATAATGCGACACGCCATGGCTGGCCGCCGTGCCGACCAAAGCGGAGACCAGACCGGAAGCGAGGCCCAGGAGGCCGAACTCCACCATCCAGGCGGCGCGGATCTGGCCGCTGGTGGCGCCGACGGCGCGCAGGATGATCGCCTCCCGCGCGCGGCGGCGCTGCCCGGCGGCGACGGCGCTGACCAGCACCAGCAACCCGGCCAGCAGGGTCAGCAATCCCGTCGCCGCCAGCGCGTTCGCCACCTGATCGAGCAGCGCCGAGATCGCCGTCAGCACATCGGCCACCCGGATTCCGGTGACGTTGGGCAGGGCATCGGTGACGGTGCGCAGCAACGCGGCCTCATGCGCCGGATCGACCCGCACCGTCGCCAGATGCGTGTGCGGGGCCTGGGACAGCAGGCCCGGACTGGCGACCATGAAGAAGTTGATGGACAGGCTTTGCCAGGCGATCTCGCGCAGGCTGGCGATCTTCAGGTCGATGTCGCGGCCGAGGACGTTGACCTGAATGGTGTCTCCCACGCCGACGTGCCAGCCCTTGGCGAGGCCCGCGTCGAAGGAGACCAGCGGCGGGCCCTCGTAGTTCTCCGGCCACCAGGCGCCCGCGGTCAGGCGGGTATTGGCGGGCGGGCGGTCGGCGTAGGTCAGGCCGCGGTCGCCCTTCACGGCCCAGGCGGTTTCGGGGGTGATGTCGGCTTGCTCGGCGGGGACGCCCTTGATGGCGACGACACGGGCGCGGAGCGAGGGCACGTCGCGGATTTCGCTCACTCCCGGAACGGCTTCAGCCAGGGCGCGGAAGCGTGGCATCTGCCCGTTCTGCACGTCCACGAAGAAGAAGCTGGGAGCGGCGGTGGGCATTTGCTCCAGGATTTGCTGGCGGATGTTGTGCTGGATCAGGGCGACGGTGGACAAAGTGGACAGGCCGAGGCCGACGGACAGCATCAGCAGCGGGGTGGCGGCGCCGGGCCGGTGCAGATTGGCCACCCCCAGTCTGATCCAGGGCACGCGGGACGTGGGGAACAGGCGGGCGAGGCGCATGACGCCCCAGGCCGCGAGCCGGAACAGCCCAAGCGTGAGCAGGGCGCCGCCGCAGAAATACACCGCGAACCAGCGGTCGGCGGCGGTGGCTATGGTCAGTGTCACCAGCAGGATCGCGGCCAGGGCGTTGGCGGCGATGATGGCGCGGGGGGGGAGGGTGCGCTCTGGCACGATCAGGTCGCGGAACAGCGCGGCGCCGGGAATGCGGGCGGCGCGGCCCAGGGGCCAGAGCGCGAAGCATATCGCGGTGAGCAGGCCGAAGCACCCGGCCAGCAGCAGCGGCCTGGGGTAGAAGCCGATGGCGGGGGGGACGGGCAACAGTCCCTCCGGCAGCAGCGCGGCGCCCAGGGGCACGGCGGCGCCCACGGCCAGGCCGAGGGCGATACCCAGGGCGGCGAGGCTCATGACCTGAATCAGGCAGACGCTGAAGACGAGGCCGGACGAAGCGCCCAGACAGCGCAGCGTGGCGATGGTGCGCCCGCGCGCGTCGAGCCAGGCGCCAACGCCGTTGGCGACCCCGATGCCGCCCACGAGCAGGGAGGTCAGGCCCACCAGCGTCAGGAACAGACCGGTCTGATCCAGGAAGCGCGTCACCGAGGGCGCCGCCTCGCGCGGGTCGCGGATGCGCCAGCCCTGGCCGGAGAAGCGGTCGCGCAGCAGCGCCGTCACCACCGGCGCCGCGGTGGGGGAAGCGGCGGTGGCGCGGATCATGTACCGCGCCATGGTGCCGGGCGCCACGAGGCCGGTTTCCGCCAGCGCCCCGGCGGAGATCAGCACGCGGGGACCGAACACGGAGGGGGTGGCGACACGGTCGGGCTCGGTGGTCAGCGCGCCGGAGACGCGGAAGGTGGCGGTGCCGAGACGGGCCAGATCACCCGGTTTCAGGCCGAGACGGTCGAGCACCAGCGGGTCCGCGAGCAAACCGTGATGCCCGTCCCGCTTCATCAGCGCCGCCTCAATCGGTTGCGCCGGACTGGCCTGGGCCGCGCCGGCCAGGGGCCAGGCGGCGTCCACGGCTTTCAGTTCGATCAGGGTGCGCTCGCCGGAGGGGGCGACCAGGAGGGAGCGCATCATGGTGACCTCAGAGGTCTTCGCGCCCTCATTGGCCAGCCATTGGCGCAAGGCGGCGGGGAGGGGGGTGTTGCCGCCATCGACCTCGATGTCGCCGCCCAGAATGCGGCGGCCGTCGGCGGCGAGGCCCGCGTCGATGGCGGCGCGCAGGCTGCCCACGGCGGCGATGACGCCGACGCCAAGCGCCAGGCAGAACAGCACGGTGGCGAGGCCGCGGACACCGCCGCGCAGTTCGCGGCGGGCCAGGCGGAGGGCGAGGGTCAGCATGTGCGGGGCATGGTCAGGTCCGGTGGGTTGGGGGGAGTGGCGGATGCCCCGGTGGTGTGTTTGATCCCCCTCGGTGGTGTGCTTGATCCAGGGTGTCAACGTGGTGCGGCGAGGCGGGCGAAACCAGGGGTTGGAGGTGGCTCTGGGCGCGGTGCGACAAGTTCACATCTTACGCAACAGGTCTATTGAGCCAGCGGTATTGAGCCAGCGGTATTGAGAAGGTACATCGCATGACGCTCGCAACCCCCGATTGACCGGCTCACGCCACCTTCCCATCCACCAGCCGCACCTGCCGGTCGCAGCGCGCCGCCAGCCTGGGATCGTGAGTGATCAGCATCAGCGTGGTGCCAAGACGGGCGCGGAGGGAACAGCGCGGCGCCGGGGATGCGGGCGGCGCGGTCCAGGGGCCAGAGCGCGAAACAGAGCGCGGCGCGCCTGTTCTCTCGTTACTTACGACTAACGCATCACCCGATTCGCCATGGCCCATGGTGCCCGGTACGGCTTCACCGTCCAGGCCTGAGGAACAACAACCGCCTTACCCCCGCCCCCCTGTCTCCGGCCCAAACCGCGCGACCAGATCGGCGATGTGGCCGATTTCCTCCAGCATCAATCCCTCCGGCGCCGTTAGCTTCCGGTTGCCGTGCGCGATGCGTCTGGGCAAGGACGCGGTGTCGAACCCGAGCTTGGCGGCCTCCTTCAATCGTGCCTCGGCCTGCGCCACCTGACGCACCTCGCCTGATAACCCAACCTCGCCAAAATACACCGTCCCCGGCGCCGCGGGCCGGTCGAACGCGGCCGAGGCGATGGCGGCGGCGACAGCCAGATCGGCGGCGGGCTCCGTCACCCGCAGCCCGCCCGCGACGTTGAGCCACACATCGGTGGTGTTCAGCCGCAACCCGGCGCGGGTTTCCAGCACCGCCAGCAGCATCGACAGCCGCCCGCTGTCCCACCCCACCACCGCCCGGCGCGGCGAACCGCCGGGATTGGGGGCGAG
>JAYVCG010000125.1:0-10081 GCA_043750075.1 Acetobacteraceae bacterium
CGCACGGTGGTGGCGCATCTGGGAAACGGGGCAAGCCTGTGCGCCATGCGGGACGGCCAGAGCGTTGACACGACGATGGGTTTCAGCACGCTTGACGGACTGGTGATGGGCACCCGCTGCGGGGCGATCGATCCCGGCGTCCTGCTTTGGCTTCAGCGGTCCGAGGGCCTGACGGTTCAGGCGGTCGAGCATCTTCTTTATCACCAATCAGGACTTCTGGGCGTCTCCGGCCTGTCGGCCGACATGCGGACGTTGCTGGCGAGTGATGACCCGCGCGCCGCCGAGGCGATCGCGCTTTTCACCTTCAGTGTCGCCCGCGAAACCGCCGCCATGGCCAGCACGCTTGGCGGGCTGGACTGTTTCGTGTTCACGGGCGGGATCGGTGAACACGCGCCGGAGATACGGGCGCGAATCTGCGACCAGCTCGCCTGGCTGGGGGTGATGCCGGATCACGGCGCGAATGACAAAGGCGAGATCCGCATCAGCGCGCCTGAAAGCCGGGTCGAGGTCCTCGTCATGGCGACGAACGAGGAAATGATGATCGCGCATCATGTCGCCCTCGTCATGGCGGAAACATGATGGGCCCAGGCTTCGGGTTCTCCAGATCATGTCATCGACCGCCCGGCGATCCTCAGTTCCACGACCTATTCCTCCAACAGGCGAAGCGTCCAACTGGCGTGCCCAGGAGGCGGCTCGGAGCAGGCCAGATGGATCAGTCTGGATTCCGCCTCGCCATCGTGGCGAACCGGCTTCGCGCGGCCAGCATGTCGTCCAGGGAGCCAAAGGCATTCATGTAATGGCCCTGGTAGCCACGGGCGGCCAGGGCCTGGAACAGCGCCGGGAAGTCGAAATCCCCCTGACCGGGGAGTAGATGCTCCTCCTTCCCGTTCCGGAAGCAATCGGCCAGCCGCACTTCCATGACCAGATCGAGCGGGATTGTATTCAGGAATCCCTCGACGCCTTCGGGCACCAGATGCGCGTGGTTGGCGGTGAAGGACAATCCAAAGGCGGGGGACTGGATTTTCTCGTGATACCAGCGCCATTCCTCGACCGTGTGGGCGAGGTAGTGGACTTCCGCGTCCGGCGGTTCCTTGTTCAGGTTTTCCAGCAGCAGGCGGACCTGTTTCGTTTCGGCGTGCGCGACGGCGCGGCGCAGGCGTTCCAATCCGGCCTCCATGCGGCCCGCCACGTTGGAACTGAAATGATAGCCCGCGTGGACGACGACCCACCCGGCGCCCAGAAGCGCCGCGGCGTCCACGTAGGCTTTCAGGTACGCATCGACCGCCTCGCCCACCAGGGGCGCGTATTCGGCGACATTGACGGCGGAGGAGGTGTGCAAGCCCAGTTGGATGCCGTCATGCTCGCACCGGTCGCGGATGCGATGGGCGCGGGCGGCGTCGATGCGGGTGAACGCGTTTGTTCCGCCATCGAGTTGAACGTCGATGATCCGCACGCCATGGCGTGAAGCCCAGGAGAGGGCGGCTTCGAGGGGAAGCTTTTCACCGATGTCGATGCCGATGCGGTGAGCGTTTGTCATGATTATGGCTCTTTGTGCGGGCCACCGGGATGGAGAAGCGTCCTAAAACTCGTCTGTCCGTAACAGCCGCGCCAGCTTGTCGAGCACCGCGTTCGCCAGCCCCGGTTCCGGGCCGGTGAAAAATCCGCGCGCGATGTCCATGTATTCGTTTATCACGACTTTCGCTGGGGCGCCGTCGGTGCCCGCGAGTTCCGCGCCGGCGGCGTGCAGCAACGCCCGCAGCACCGGATCGATGCGGGCGAGCGGCCAGTCGGGGGGCAGCGCCCCGGTCAGCATCGTGTCGATCGTGTCCTGCTGGAGCACCGCCGCGCGCACAATGCGGCTGAACAGCGGCACCTCGGCGTCGGGGATGCGCCCGTCCTCGTAGCCGCTTTCCTTGGGGGTGTCGCCCAGACGGTGGCGGACAAACTGGTCGATGACGGTTTCCGGGCTTTCCCGCGCCTGTTCGATCTGAAACAGGGCCTGCACCGCGGCGACGCGGGAGGCGGTGCGGGTGCGGGGACGCGCGGGCGCTTTCACGCCGCGCCGAGGCGGCGAGCCGCGTTGATTTGCAACAGCGCGGCGGCGGCGGCCTCAGCCCCTTTGTTGTGGCCATCCATGCCGGAGCGGGCTTCCGCCTGCGCCAGTGTATCGCAGGTCAGCAATCCGGTGCCGACGCATAATCCGAACTGCAACGATACGCTCATGACACCATCCATCGTGGCCTTGCAAATGAAGTCGTAATGATCGGTCTCGCCGCGGACGATGCAGCCAAGCGCGACATAGCCATCGAAACGATGCCTGCCGCGGACGGCGAGGCGGATCGCCTGCGGCAGTTCATAGGCCCCGGCGATGTCGAGGATTTCGCTGGTGGCGCCGGCCTCGCGCAAAATGCGTTCGGCGCCCTGGGTCAGGCCGTCGATGACGGCTTTATAATACGGGGCGCGAACGATCAGCAGGTGCGGCGCGGCGCCCTGGATTTTCGGCGCGGCCGGCAGCGGCGCGTCTTCCGTGCTCATGCCTCATATCCTCCACCAGCGATGGGAGAACCAACGATGTTGGAGATCACGCGCTGTTCCACGATGTTCAGCCCGTACCCGTCCAGACCGATCACCGTGCGGCGGTGGTTGGTCAAAAGGATCATGTTCTTCACACCCAGATCGAGCAGGATTTGCGCGCCGATGCCATAATCGCGCAACGCCCGCTGCGGCCGTGGCGTCGAGGACAACAAACGCACCCGTTCCGCGAGCGCCGTCCTGCGATGTTCCCTGATAATCACCACCACACCCCTCCCCTCCTGGGCGATCATGTGCATGGCGTTATGAATGTTGATCCAGTGCGGCTGCGCGGTCATGTCGTCCAGCAGATCGACGGCGTGCATCCGCACCAGCACGGGATCGCCGTCCGAGATCTCGCCCTTCACCAGCACCAGATGTTCCTGATACTCAACGGTGTTGGCGTAGACGATGGCGCGCCAGTCGCCGCCGACGGCGTGTTTGAAGACGCTTTGCTCGACCTGGCGCACCAGACGCTCGGTCAGGCGGCGATGGCCGATCAGGTCGGCGATGGTGCCGAGTTTCAGGTTATGCTTCTGCGCGAAGGTGATCAGGTCGGGCAGGCGGGCCATGGTGCCGTCATCGTTCATGATCTCGCAGATCACGGCGGACGGGTTCAATCCGGCCTTGCGGGCGATGTCCACCGAGGCCTCGGTGTGCCCGGCGCGGACCAGGGTGCCACCCTCACGCGCGACCAGGGGGAAAATGTGGCCGGGGGTGGTGATGTCATCGCGCGTGCTTTCCGACTGGATCGCCACGGCGATGGTTTTCGCGCGGTCGGCGGCGGAAATGCCGGTGGTGACACCCTCCCGCGCCTCGATCGACACGGTGAAGGCGGTCTGATGCCGCGTGCCGTTCGACTGGCTCATCAGCGGCAGGCCGAGTTTTTCCACCCGCTGCTGGGTCATCGCGAGGCAGATCAGGCCGCGGGCGAACCGCGCCATGAAATTGATCGCGTCCGGGGTGGCGAACTGCGCGGGAATGACCAGGTCGCCCTCATTTTCCCGGTCCTCGTCATCGACCAGGATGAACATGCGGCCGTTGCGGGCTTCCTCGATCAGCTCCTCGGCGCTGGACAGGTACTTTGACAGTTCCGCGCTCGCGATTGCTTCGCGCAAGGCCAGATTTTCCATCACTTCGTCTCCGCGAGCCGGGCCACGTACCGCGCCAGCATGTCGATTTCGATGTTGACCTTGCCGCCGGGCTTCAGGGCGCCGAAGCCGGTGACCGAGGCGGTGTGGGGGATGACATTCACCCCGAACATATCGCCATCGACCTCGTTCACCGTCAACGAGACGCCGTCCACGGCGACGCTGCCTTTCTCGGCGATGAAGCGGGACAAGGATTTGGGCACAAGGAAGCGCCAGCGGACGGAGCCGTTTTCCGGTGTCGCGGACAGGGTTTCCCCGAGTCCATCGACATGACCGGACACCAGATGGCCGCCGATCTCGTCGCCGATCCTCAGCGAGCGTTCCAGGTTGATGCGCGATCCCACGGTCCAGGTTCCCATGGTGGTGCGGGCCAGGGTCTCGGCCGAGGCATCGACGGCGAAGCTGTCGGCGTTCACCGCCACCGCCGTCAGGCAGCAGCCGGAGCAGGCGATGGAGGCGCCCAGGGCGATGGAGGCGGTGTCGGGCCAGGGCGTGGCGATGACGAGTCGCATGTCCCTGCCCCCGCCTGGCGGTTCGATGGCGCGCACGGTCCCGAGTGCTGTGATGATCCCCGTGAACATTCAGATCGGCCTTTTCAGTTCGGTCAGCATGTCAGAGCCCAAAGGTGTGACACGCTGACGGATGAAGCGCGGCATCATGGCGAGTTTTTCAATACCAAAACCCTGTACTCCCGGCCAGCCGTCGCCTCCCATCACGGCGGGGGCATGGAACCACGCGATGCGGTCGATCAAATCGGCCCGCGCCAGGGAGGCGGCGACCTGTCCGCCGCCTTCCACCAGCACCCGTGTCAGTCCGGCCCTGGCCAAAGCACGCATGCCATCGGCCATGTCGATGCCCATGCCGCCGGATGCGACCTGAAGGACGGTGGCGCCCAGACCGGTGAAGGCTTCCACACGGTCTGGGCTGGCGCCATCGCGGGTCAGGAACCAGAGCGGCGCCTCCCGCGCCGTGCGGGCCAGCCTGCTGATCAGCGGGGTGCGCAGGTGGCTGTCCACGATCACCCGCACGACCGGCGTGGCGCGGAACCCTGTCATGCGGCAGGTGAGTTCCGGATCGTCCGCCAGCACGGTGCCCACGCCCGCCAGCACCGCGTCGTGGCGCCCGCGCAGCACATGCGCCATGCGGCGGGCTTCGGGGCCGGTGATCCACTGGCTCTCCCCGGCGCCGGTGGCGATCTTGCCATCCAGGGTGGTGGCGAGTTTCAGCGTGACCAGCGGACGGTGCCGGGTGACGCGCAGGATGAAACCGGCGAGATCGTCGCATGCCTCGTGTTCCAGCAGGCCTTGCTCGACCGCGATGCCGGCCGCGCGGAGCCGCGCCACGCCCCGGCTGTCCACACGCTCGTCGGGGTCGAGGGCGGCGATGACCACGCGTGCGACTCCGGCCTTGATGAGCGCATCGGTGCAGGGCGGGGTGCGGCCCCAATGGCAGCAGGGCTCCAGGGTCACGTAGGCGGTGGCGCCGCGGGCGGCCTCCCCGGCCATGGATAAGGCTGTGGGTTCCGCGTGGGGACGCCCGCCCATGGCTGTATAACCGCGCCCGATCACCTGGCCGCCGCGAACAATCACACATCCCACCGAGGGATTGGGCCACGTTGTCCCCAGCCCGCGCCGCGCCAGCGCCAGCGCGGCACGCATGTGATTCAGGTCGTTGGCGGCGGTGTCTGACATGGGAAAGGTCGCTGACATATCGGGACGATCCCCGGGATACACAGTACCATTCTCCTCTACAAACCTTAAAAACTTAGTTTTCAGGGAGGAGATGGCGTGGCCAACGGCGCGCGCGCGGGCAGTTCCGGCGATGTTTTCCGCACCGGGCCCGTGTCGCCGGGGAGACGCTTTCGCGTTCCCCGATACGAACGATCCTTGCCAATGGCCCGCCGTCCCGGATCGGCACCCTCGCCATCTCTGGACGAAGCTGTGGGTTTCAGGCCGGAACACCAGCCCTGGACCGGGCATAACCCGGTGTTCCGCACGGATTGGCGTCAGGTGTCCTCTGTCCCATTGAAACGCCAGGTATCGTTATCCCCAGCCCAGGCAGCGCCGCGACTCAGGACGTATCGATGAAAATCCGGTTGGTTCCTGGCGCGATCCGGGTTCAAGGCAGCACGCGTACCAGCAAGATCCCCAGGATGCACAGCACATCCTTCTCTCCCAAAGCTTAAAAACAAAGCTTTAAGGCAGGAGGAGCAAGCGGCCTGGCATGGGAACGATGAATCTCGCGCCAATAGGGACGCGATCAGAGGCGCACGATCAGGCACGCCCGCGAATGCGCCGTGTGGCCGGGCTCTCCGGGCGAGGCCGCGCGGTTTTCCATCCGGAGGGCGAAAAGGACGCTCCGTCTTGACCATGAGCGGCTGTTCCGTCACACAGCGCCCGTCTTAGAAGCCCAGGCGGACCAGGGGTTCTGGAATTGTGCCGGTGGGGTTGTCACGGAGAGAGTTCTCATGCGCGATAAAGGTGAGTATCTGTTTACATCCGAGTCCGTCTCCGAGGGGCATCCCGACAAGGTCGCGGATCGTCTGAGCGACACCGTGCTCGACGCGTTCCTGACGGCCGATCCCTATTCCCGCGTGGCGTGCGAGACGCTGGTGACGACCAATCGGGTGATCCTGGCCGGGGAGACCCGCGGGCCGGAGTCGGTGACGCCGGAACTGCTGACGCATCTGGCGCGCATGGCGATCCGCGACATCGGCTATGAGCAGGAAGGTTTCCACTGGCGCGACGCCGAGGTCTCGGTGCTGCTGCACTCGCAGTCCTCGGACATCGCGCAGGGCGTGGACAGCGCGGGCAACAAGGACGAGGGCGCGGGCGACCAGGGCATCATGTTCGGGTATGCGTGCCGCGAGACGGCGGGACTGATGCCGGCGCCGCTGTATTACGCGCATGAGATCCTGCGCACGATGCGCGACCGGCGCGTGGCGGGCGACAAGACGGCGGCGGGTCTGTTGCCGGACGCCAAAAGCCAGGTGACGCTGCGGTATGTGGATGGCAAGCCGGTCGGCGCCACCTCGATCGTCGTGTCCACCCAGCATGAGGAAGGGCTGGAACAGGTTGACATCCAGCGCATGCTCTGGCCGCTGGTCGAAAGCACGCTGCCCAAGGGCTGGATGCCAGTGGAGAAGGAATTCTATGTCAACCCGACCGGCAAGTTCGTGATCGGCGGGCCGGATGGCGATTGCGGCCTCACGGGACGCAAGATCATCGTGGACACGTATGGCGGCGCGGCCCCGCATGGCGGCGGCGCGTTCAGCGGGAAAGACCCGACCAAGGTGGACCGCTCGGCGGCGTATGTGTGCCGGTATCTGGCGAAGAACGTCGTCGCCTCGGGGCTGGCGGATCGTTGCACGTTGCAGATCAGCTACGCGATCGGCGTGTCGCATCCGCTGTCGGTCTATGTCGATCTGCACGGCACCGGCAAGGACGTGGACGAGGCGCGGCTGGAAAAGACGTTGCGCGATCTGGTCAACCTCTCGCCGCGCGGCATCCGCGAGCATCTGCATCTGAACCGCCCGATCTATGTGCCGACTTCAGCCTATGGTCATTTCGGCCGCGAGCCGGATGAGACGAAGGGCACCTTCACCTGGGAAAAGACCGATCTGGTGCCCGCGCTGAAAGCCGCGTTCGGACGCTGACCCGTGGTGTGGACGATGCGGACAAGAAGGGCGATGCCGGGGGGCGGCTGAACCCCTCCGCGCGGGTCAATGAGGTCAAGCCGCCGCCCGACCGGCTGTATGGGCGGGCGCGGGGGCATAAGCTCCGCCCGCGGCAGGAAAAACTGCTGGAACTGACGCTGCCGCGGCTGCGAGTCGATCCCGTCGATCCGTGGGGCTCGTTCACGCAGCGGCCAAAGGCCCTGTGGCTGGAAATCGGTTTCGGCGGCGGCGAGCACGCGCTGGCGCAAAGCGCCGCCTTCCCCGCCACCGGGTTGATCGCCTGCGAGGTGTTCGAGAACGGGATTTGCTCCCTGCTGTCCCGCCTGGTGCCCGAGGGCGGCGAGGAAAATGACCCGCTGCCGGGCAATCTGCGTCTCTGGCATGGTGACGCGCGGGTGCTGCTGGCGCGTTTGCCGGAAGCGTGCCTCGACCGGCTGTTCCTGCTGTTCCCCGATCCCTGGCCCAAGGCCCGTCACGCCAAGCGGCGCTTCGTGCATCCGGCGCAACTGCCCCTGGTGGCGCGGGTACTGAAGCCGGGCGGCGTGTGGCGGGTGGCCAGCGACGATCCCACCTATCAGGACTGGGTGCGCGCGGTGATGGGCGGGCAGACCCTGTTCGACGCCCCCCCGCCCGCTGAAACCCGTCCCCTGGGCTGGCCGCCGACGCGGTATGAGGCGAAGGCGCTGCGGGAGGGACGGGTGCCGCTGTACTGGAGTTTCAGCCGTAATCCACAGGCCGCTTTGTCGTGAGGGTAACGGCTGCTATACGAGGTCCGGCCCCCGGTCGCACGCCAGGGGGACAAAAACAAGGATTTCACGATGGCCCGTCGCCGCCAGCTCTATGAGGGCAAAGCCAAGATCCTGTTCGAGGGACCGGAACCCGGCACCCTGGTGCAGTATTTCAAGGACGACGCCACCGCCGGCAACGGCGCGAAGAAGGGAATCATCACCGGAAAGGGCGTGCTCAACAACCGTATCAGCGAATACCTGATGCAACGCCTGACCGAGATCGGCATCCCCAACCACTTCGTCCGCCGCCTCAACATGCGCGAGCAACTGATCCGCGAGGTGGAGATCATCCCGCTGGAGGTGGTCGTCCGCAACGTCGCGGCGGGCAGCATCTCGACGCGCCTGGGGATCGAGGAAGGCACGCGCCTGCCCAGGTCGATCATCGAGTACTACCTGAAAAACGACGCCCTGAACGATCCGATCGTGTCCGAGGAACACATCACCTGTTTCGGATGGGCGGGCACCGCCGATCTCGACGACATGGTGGCGCTCAGCCTGCGCATCAACGATTTCCTGACCGGACTGTTCCTCGGCGTCGGCATCACCCTGGTCGATTTCAAGCTGGAATTCGGCCGCCTGTGGGAAAACGACGAGATGCGGATCATCCTGGCCGACGAGATCAGCCCGGACAATTGCCGCCTCTGGGATACCCGCACCAACGAGAAGCTCGACAAGGACCGCTTCCGCCACGACCTGGGCAAGGTCGAGGAAGCCTACCAGGAAGTCGCCAAACGCCTGGGCATTCTGCCGGAGGCGGGGGTGCGCGACCTCAAGGGGCCGGAGGCGGTGCAGTGAAGGCCGTCGTCACCGTCATGCTGAAGGAAGGCGTTCTCGACCCGCAGGGCAAAGCCATCGGCCAGGCCCTCGGTTCCCTGGGCTTCACCGGCGTCAACGACGTGCGCGCGGGTAAGATCATCGTGCTGGACCTGGCCGAAACCGACCCCGTGAAAGCGCAGGAGATGGCGGAGGACATGGCGCGGAAGCTGCTGGCGAACATGGTGATCGAGAGTTTCCAGGTGGTGGTCCACGCGTGACGCGCTGATTGTTCCGTCCTCGAAGATGCCAATGGCCCCCCATGTTGATACAGGGACAATGTTGATACAGGGACACCCCCCGCGCGCACCGCGGGAGGAAACTGAAGCCGCCACACCTTCCTGAGGACATCCATCATCGTGCATGTGAAAATAGTCTGCCTCGCCGCCGCCGTGCTGATCGCGCCTTTGGCGGAAGCGCGCGCGGCCTTGCTCAGCGGCCCGGATCTGCTGAAGGCCTGTGAGGGCAATGCCATGGCCAAGGCAACCTGTGATGGATACCTCATGGCCGTGACGGACGCGGTTTTGCAGCGCGAGAGCGGGGGGAAGGGCAAAGGCAAACTGTGCGTGCCGGAAACCGTCACCGTCGATCAGGTCCGCGACGGCGTCCTTGACTTCGTGAAGCGGGACAAGCTGGTGGCGGCATCATGGCCCGCGCTGAGGATGGTGACCGCCGGGCTGCGCGCCACCTGGCCCTGTGCCGACGCGCCGCGCAAGAAGGCCCGGTCCAAACGCGATGGCGGCCAGAATCAGTGAAGGCCAGGATCAGTGAAGGCCAGAATCAGTGAAGGAGCGTGATCAGTGAAGGACCGGAATCAGTGACACGCGAAGGAAACCCTGGACGATGAGCAAAGGTGGAGGCCGATGAAGACGGGGATCGTCCTCTTTCCGGGGATCAACCGGGAACGCGACATGGTGATCGCTCTGAGGCAATCCTCGGGCCAGGAACCGCGCGTGATCTGGCACAAGGACACCGATCTTGGGGGGGTCGATCTCGTCGTCCTCCCTGGCGGGTTCAGCTTTGGTGACTATTTACGGTGTGGCGCCATGGCGGCCCGTTCCCCGGTCATGCGCGCCATTCAC
>JAYVCG010000126.1:0-4343 GCA_043750075.1 Acetobacteraceae bacterium
AAAGTTGGTTTCCGGGTGCTGGAAGGCGGCCGTAAAACGCGGTTCGCCAAAAAGACCGGCGACGTGATCGAGAGTTGAGGCGCGAGCAATGAGCGGAACGAAGAAAGCGGGCGCCAAATCAGGCGCGAAGTCAGGCGGCAAGGCCGGTGCGAAAGCTGCCGGCAATCGCGGCAGCCAGGGCGCTCCCCCGCCCGGCCGTGAGGAACGCCGCGCGGCCCGGATGCAGGAAACCGGCGGCGTCGCCGATCCGAAAGCCTCCGCGGGTGAGATGACCCGCATGCACAAGCGGTATATCGACGAAATCCGCGACAAGCTGCGGGCCGAGTTCGGCTACACGAACCCGATGCAGATCCCGCGCCTGGAGAAGATCGTCATCAACATGGGCGTGGGCGAGGCAACGGGCGACCAGAAGAAGCTCGACGCCGCCGTCTCCGAACTGACCGCCATCGCGGCGCAGAAGCCGGTCAAGACGGTGGCGAAGAAGGCCATCGCGGGCTTCAAGATCCGCAAAGGTCTGCCGATCGGCTGCAAGGTCACGCTCCGCAAGGCGCGCATGTATGAGTTCATGGACCGGCTGTTCACCATCGCCTTGCCGCGGGTGCGCGACTTCCGCGGCATCCAGGGCAAGGGGTTCGACGGGCGCGGCAATTTCGCGATGGGCCTGAAGGAGCAGTTGATCTTCCCTGAGATCAACTACGATCGCGTTGACTCCGTGCGGGGAATGGACATCCAGTTCGTGACCTCCGCCAAAACCGATGCCGAAGCGAAAGCCCTGCTGAAGGCTTTCGATCTGCCGTTCGCCAACTGAGTTTTAGGAAAACCGCCGGCCCCTGGGATCAAACCCGGGCCCGGCAGGTTCCGGAGGAAAAAAGACAGGATGGCCAAAACTTCCCAGGTCAACCGTAACAAGATGCGTGAGCGTCTCGCGAAACGTGACAAAAACAAGCGCAAGACGCTGAAGGATATCGTCATGGACCGCACGTTGCCGGTCGAGGATCGTTTCAACGCGTCGCTGAAACTGGCGCAGTTGCCGCGCAACGGCGCCAAGGTCCGCGTCCGCCTGCGCTGCGAGCTGACCGGGCGTTCGCGCGGGAATTACCGCAAGTTCAAATTGTGCCGTATCGCGTTGCGCGACCTCGCGAGTGCCGGGCAGATCCCCGGCATGGTCAAGGCCAGTTGGTAAGAAGGGCCCGCAACCATGTCACTCTCCGATCCCCTGGGCGATATGCTCACACGGATTCGTAACGCGCAGCGGGCACGCCATGCCATGTGCGTCTCGCCGGCCTCGCAATTGCGGGCCAATGTGCTCGGTGTACTGAAACGCGAGGGCTTCATCCGCGGCTATTCCGCGGAAGAACTGCGGCCCGGTGTCGCGCGTCTGCGCATCGAACTGAAATACAACGAGGGCGAGCCGGTCATCAAGGAGATCACACGCGTCTCCCGCCCAGGCCGGCGCGTTTACTCGAAAATCAAGGAACTGCCACGGGTCTACGCGGGCCTCGGCATTTCCATCCTCTCCACGCCCCGTGGCGTGATGAGCGACGCGGAGGCGCGCGCGGCCAATGTTGGCGGCGAAGTCCTCTGCCGCGTGTTCTGACGGAGACGTTTGATGTCACGCGTTGGTAAATATCCGGTCGAAATCCCCGCGGGCGTGCAGGTCGCGATCGCGTCGGGAATCCTGACCGCCAAGGGAAAACTCGGTGAGCTGACATTGTCGCTCACGGAGCATGTCGAAACCGCGGTCGAGAACGGCAAGGTGTCCGTCGCCCCCAAGGGCGGCGAGCGCCAGTCGCGCATGATGTGGGGTACGACCCGCGCGTTGATCGCGAACATGCTGAAAGGCGTGTCCACGGGCTACGCGAAGTCGCTGGAGATCACCGGCACGGGGTATCGCGCCGCGGTCGCCGGGCCGAACCTGGAAATGAACCTGGGATTCTCGCATCCGGTCGTGTATCCGATCCCGCCTGGGATCAAGATCACCTGTGAGCGTCCGACCTCGATCAAGGTCGAGGGGATCGATAAGCGTCAGGTGGGGCAGGTCGCGGCGGAAATCCGCGGCTTCCGTCCGCCCGAGCCTTACAAGGGCAAGGGCGCGCGCTACACCAACGAGACGATCCGCCGGAAGGAAGGCAAGAAGAAATGAGTTCGAAGCAGGACCTTCGCATCCGCCGGCGGGAGAGGCTGCGTTATCAGCTCCGCCAGAAGGGGCACGGACGGCCACGCCTGTCGGTGTTCCGCTCGGAGAAGAACATCCACGCGCAGGTGATCGACGACGCACAGGGCCACACGCTGGCGGCGGCTTCGTCGCTGGACAAGGGGCTCAAGGCGGCGTTGAAAACCGGGGCCGACAAGGCCGCGGCCTCGGCGGTGGGCAAGCTGCTCGCCGAGCGGGCGCTGGCGGCCGGTGTTACCCAGGTGGTGTTCGACCGCGGCTCGTATTTGTATCACGGCCGGGTCAAGGCACTCGCCGATGCCGCCCGTGAAGGCGGACTGGACTTCTGATTTCTCTCCGCACGGGTGGGACAGGCCTTCGCCGATGGCGGAGGAGATGATCCCGCCAACGGCGGGCGAGACTTAAAAGGCCCCCGCCCCTCTGGGCGGGACTTAAAAGGCCCTCGCCCTCTGGGCGGAACTTAAAAGGCCCTCGCCCTCTGGGCGGGACTTAAAAGGATTGAACCGAATGGCACGGGAACCCAGGGACGGCGGCGGACGGGGCCGCGATCGGGACCGCGAACCCGACGATGGGATCATCGAGAAGATGGTTTCCATCAACCGCGTTGCCAAGGTGGTGAAGGGCGGACGCCGCTTCGCCTTCGCCGCGTTGATGGTGGTTGGCGATCAGAAAGGCCGCGTTGGTTATGGCGCCGGCAAGGCGCGTGAGGTGCCGGAGGCAATCCGCAAGGCCACCGAACGGGCCAAGCGCGCCATGATCCGGGTGCCGATGAAGGAAGGCCGCACGCTGCATCATGACGTGATGGGGCATTTCGGCGCCGGCAACGTGATCCTGCGCTCGGCCACCGCCGGGACGGGCATCATCGCCGGTGGCCCGCTGCGCGCGGTGTTCGAGACGCTGGGGATCGGCGATGTGGTGGCGAAAAGCCTCGGCAGCCGCAATCCGCACAACATGGTCAAGGCCGCGTTCGACGCGCTGAAGCATTGCGCCAGCCCGCGTTCCGTCGCCACCCGCCGCGGCAAGAAAGTGTCCGAGATCTTCGGCCGCCGTGACGCTCCGCAGAGTGCGGGCACGCAGGCTTCTGGCGCACAGGCTTCTGACACGCAGGCTTCTGACATGCAGACTTCTGACACGCGGACTTCTGGCGCGCAGACTGAGCAAACGCCCGCCGGGGAGCAGCCCAATGCCTAAGGTGCGCGTGACACAGATCGCCTCCGTCGCCGGACGCAAGCCCGGCCAGAAGGAGACCCTGGCCGGTCTCGGTCTGAAGAAGATCCGGAGCACGCGGGAACTGGAGGATACGCCTTCCGTCCGCGGCATGATTACCAAGGTCGCCCACCTGATTAAGGTGGAGGAGCTTTCCTGAGATGAAACTCAACGAATTACGTGACAATGAAGGCGCGCGGCTGAAGTTCAAGCGCATTGGCCGTGGCATTGGCTCGGGTAAAGGCAAGACCTCGGGCCGGGGCGTGAAGGGTCAGAAGGCGCGTGAGGGTGTGTCGCTGAACGGGTTCGAGGGCGGGCAGTTGCCCATCTATCGCCGTTTGCCCAAGCGCGGGTTCCATAACCTGTTCCGCAAGGAGTATTCTCCGGTCAATCTTGGCACGCTGGACGCGGCGATCGAGGCAGGCAAGCTCGATGCCAGCCAGATGATCACCGAGGCCATGCTGATCAAGGCCGGTCTGGGCAATCATCAGTTGCACGGTGTGCGGCTGCTGGCGCGCGGGGAGATCAAACGCGTGGTCAATATCACGGTTTCGGGTGTGTCGGCCACGGCGAGGGCCGCGATCGAGCAAGCCGGTGGTAGTGTGACCGCGACCGTGGTGCGTCCGGAGCCCGCTCCGGCGGCCTGAAGAAAGCAAGGCCGGGGGCTCCGCCAGGGGCCTGGCCCCTGGACCCACTCCACTTCATTAATGGTTTCCAAAGGCTACCGCCTTTGGCGGGTGGTCCAGGAGGGCAGAGCCCTCCTGGTGGGTTCCAGGGCAAAGCCCTGACTTCCTTTACCACCTTTCCCCTCTGGACACGCTTGCGCCAAGGAACGGGAGGCGGGAGAATGAGGCTCCAGGGTAAAGGGAACGCGCATGGCTTCCGCTGCCGAACAACTCGCGGCGAATCTGAGTCTGGGGACATTCTCCAAGGCCACTGAACTCAAACAACGCCTGTGGTTCAC
>JAYVCG010000127.1:0-15681 GCA_043750075.1 Acetobacteraceae bacterium
CCAAATGTCACGCGAACGCCGTGACGGAAGCAGCCTCAAGGCAACGGCGCAACCCCGGTAACCACCCAGAAAACCTTAACTTGTTCCCGGATGGACACTGAGCATGCCTCGAACAGCACAACCGCCCTGGCACGATCAGAGACATGGCGGGTTCACACGAACGCCCGGCCGCCATTTTGCATAATGTCACCGAACAGCATGACTGATGTCATAGCGCGTGATATCGTGGTATATTCGCATTTATAGCAAATATCCCGTCTGTATAAAAGCGAACTTTGTGATTGATCATGCACATGAGTTGACATATAGTGCAAATACGCTTTCGTATCATCAACGAGACTGATGAAAGCCTGTCCCGCCAGCCCGGCATCCACGGCCTTCCCCACCTCATCCCGCATCAAAGGTCCTGGGCACCAGCAGCTTATCACCATTTCGCGGCGCTGCCGCCGTAAACCGTGAGATACCGTGCCTTTGGTGACGACGCGCGCCTGTAATGACCGCGCTCCTGGTATCGCCACCGTCGCGTACGATAATGATACACCACGGTCACACCGGATCAGAGCGGCCAGATTCGCCGCCACGATGTCAGCCGTGTCCGTGGCCAAAATCTCCTGAATGTATGGCATGCCGTCAACGAGCACGCCAATGACCTGATTTTGCCTTGCTTCCCCACTCATGGTCACACTGTGACCAGCGACCGTGCTCGTCAGTCCGCCAGAGACAACATGGGAATGCGGCATATCAAAATAAGGGTCAGGTAATTCTTCCACCTTGGTTGACGGGAAAACAGTGACATTCACCACTCCAGCCGCAAGATCCGCGTTCAACGCCGCGGGCGAAGGCCAGCCGCGATAAATCCTGCAGGTGACACCAACCACACTGACTCCCGTGATTCCATTGGGATATAAAACATCAGTGATTCCAGAGACCAGCGCGTTTTCAACATCGGATAAATCCGCCATCAGACGGTGGCCTGGCGGATGTTCAGACGCCACCCAAAATCGCTTTGCTCAGCGGCGATCACCACACCCATGGTTCCATGTTCATCCGTGACAATGTCCGCGAGGCGAATGATCTGCCCATGGACCGCTGGCAGAAGAACGGTCCAGCCCGGTATCGTTGTATCGCCGGGAAGCCCGGCCGCTGGTTTTTCTCCACTGGTGATCCCCATGACGCTGACCGGCCACCTTGAAATGATGTTCTCCACGGCATTCGACGGTGAGGATCCATAAGCAATGCCCGTCGTGGGAGTTGTTGACCGGGTAATTGATATCACACGGTTGATTTTAACACATGCAATCGGCAACAGGCTTTGCTGAGCCGCGATAAACCAGATGTCATGGCCCTGCGTGAGATAATCGCCAACGCGCGTGTAAGAACCATCAAAATATCCTCTCCATGCGGAGCTTCCTTGACCGACGGCCTGACGGAAATCTCCATCAGGCCGGCTGAAGGCCGCGTGAAAGCGAAGATAGCGATTGGATTTATCAAGTGGATCAGACATTCCCTGGGGCCGGTGGGCATCGGTCATGTGACCAATAATCCGTGCCGCGCGGTTCAGACCCCAGTTCATGCGATCCTGCAAATGGATCACATCCATGTCAGACAATCAGCTTCAAGGATGAAGAAAGAGAGCGGATGCCAGGCCCCGAGGGAATACCAAGAAAATCACAAAGACGGACACGCCAGCCATCATACAAACGCTCACGATCCCGCGATTCATTCTGATTACGGGTCCATACCGCGGCCTGATTGGTATCAAGATTGTCCGCCGCGTGGGGGATCGCCGCTTCAAGGACATTAAGCGTCGCGAGGTACCGCCGCAGCACGCTCAGTTCACCATCCGTCAGATTGTTAATACGATATTCCATCAGGCCAAATGCCTGATAGAAACGCCACGATGAAAATCCGGACGCGGTTCCACCATACACGGGATATCCACAATGCCGCCTGGTTTCAATTTTCTCATGATCGGTCAAGGCCATCTGACGGTCAATCCGGTTGACACAACAAACTTCCTCTGGTTTTAACCAGCATGTTCCACGATCACGGCGCGTTTGTACGCCGCGTTTGTCGCGGTTGGCACGGTGGCCGGATTGGTCGTTGTATCGGAGGGAGCACAGAAACCACCAATCCAGTACCACGACTGCGCGATGATTTGCTGCAGCCGGTCAATGGGTTCACGCGTCACCATCGCCACACCGTCCACGATCGTGACGATTGAGTTCGCCGGCGCCACATCATGCGCCGTGATACCCGCGAAATCTCCCTCGATCAGAGCGCCGGCGCCACAAATGACCGGGCGGCGGATCATCACATTGGGAAGACCAGGGTGCTGCTGCACGAACACCTCGGTGGTCGGCATGAAACGCAATCCGAGGAAATCGTTCGTCATGCCCTTGCGAAAAACCTGATTGGCGGAGGTGGCGCCCTGAAACAACAGCTTGAAATCAGGATCACTGAACAACTGGCGGGAGGAGACGGGATCAAGATAACAATTGTATGAACCGTTGATCTCCGGAACCGCGTTCATGCGGAGCCGGGCGACCGCGTCCAGAAGGCAGGACATGGTGAGCGTGTCATTCGCCGTGATCTGCGAGACATTGCCACGGCCCGCCGGACGGATCAGCGAGGAAGCACTCGCCGCGATGACCGTATTGCTGACGGTGCCATCCGCCACGGAAACGTTGCCTGACAGCGACAGTACGCCGGACACACCGTTCCAGGCGGTGGACGCGTTGGTGGCGTCCGGGGCCGCGCCAATCGCCGTATAAACGTTGGCGCCGATGGTGACAGTCAGGGGGTTCGATACGCTTACCGGCGATTGCACGCCATTCACGAACGCGAACTGAAAACCACGCAAATCGTCCACGGCGACCGTGGGACCAGCACTTCCAAGTGTCACGCGAACACGCGTGTTACCGCCCAGATAGGCTGAATAGAGAGCATTCCGCGCCAGCTCGTCCAGACTGCGTGCCGCCTGTTCACCATTCGCATAGGCATTTTGCAGGAACTGGGACGCGATGCCCACCCGGCTCGTGACAATGTTCAGGTCCGAGGTCGCGGCGTAATGATTGATGGTGAGGGTATATTGCTCGACGCCCCAGTTTCCAGGCGTCAGGCCATTGTCGAGGTTTGTATTGGCGGCGGCGGAAATGGGCGTGGTGACGGCGGGTTTGAGACCCGCGCGGGTCTTGGTCAGTGTTTCACCGATCCCGACGGAAATTTCCTCCCGGTCCGCGCAGGCGCGGTACCCAAGCCGTGAAACCAGGGCCTGTTCAAATTCGCGTTCCAGGAAACCCTGCTGAATGATCGGTTGAAGGATGGCGGGGAAGTTTTGGATGCCCATGTGCACATTGGCCTTTTACTGGAAAAATAATTTTGTTGAATGGGATGGTGATGGCGGAATGATCAGAAGGCCGAACGCTTTATGATGCTGGCGCGCGCGATGCGGTATTCCTCATCGGTCATTTCCGTCGCCAGTTTCACGCGGGCGGGCCGCGATGGAGGCACCCTGGCAACGCTGGAAGAAGACGGCACAGCGAATAACCATGGCTTCGCGCGTTTCAACTGACCGATCAGTTCTCTTCCCCCCGCCACACCGCCGGTGTCTTCCAGCCGCGCCTGGGTCAGGTCCAGAAACTTCAGTCCATCCAGATCGACCATGCCCGCGCGCATGGCCTCGATTTTCATTTCGGCCTGGACAACACGGCTTTCCGCGTCCTGGCGAATGTCCTGGTTTTCACGCTCCATTTGATCAAGACGCTCGCGAAGCACTTCCACAGGGTCATCCAGCGATATCAGGTCCGATGATTTTTCAGTCAATTGAAGATCTTTCATTCCGGTCTGTTGCTATTTGCGCCAGTTCAGCGGTGACATTATCGATATCGTAAGTATCCGCGATGGCTTTCACGGCGGTGGCGCGGCTGATGTGACCCGCGTTCACCAATGTGGCGAGCGTCGTGGCATCGAGTTGCCGGTCCGAAGCCGAGGTCGGATACCAACGCGGCCATTTCAGCGAAAGCGGCAGCGCGGGGTCCATTGGTGGCAGTTCTTCCACGGTCGTGCGTAATGGATAACGCGTGGAGGCGCGCACGATCATTTGTGCCAGGGACAGCAAGGCCACTTCTCCGTAGGTGATACGGAGGTTATCCGCGAGCCATATCAGCCCCTGATTCATCAGTTCCAGGGCTCTGCCAGACTGAGCCGCCGTCAGGCGCTCGGGACTCGCGCGGTTGCCATGAATGCTTTCGATCGCGAGTTCCCGCAGTGTTCTGACATATTCAATGACCGCCGCCGCCGCCGTGCCACTGATTTCCAGCAGACGGGCGTCACCTTTTTCACTGACGATCAGGGCATTGCCCGCGCCCTTGATCATCTCCGTGTCAATGCCCGCGGGTTCTTTCAGCAACAATGTCGGATCGCTGCTGTACTTCAATCCACGGCCGGCCTGGCTTAACTGGTAGTCGATTTCGATCTGCGTTTCGACGGCCGCGCGGAATGTGCAGGCGCCATCATTGGGATCGCCCGTGGCGGAAAATCCCGGCAAATTGCGAATCCAGACGACGGGCACGAAGCCAAGGCCGTGGTGCACGGTCCTGCCCGTATCGATTTCCCTGAAAGAGTTATCTCCCGCCAGAGACGGCACGTACCACGTTTCTGTTTCACAGTCCCATGATCTTTCGAACCAATAATCGCGGCCAGGATCGGGGATGTCATACCCATTGCTGATGAGCTGTACGCCAGAAACCTTATAACGCTCCCTGAGCGCCATGAGTGTGTCCGGTTCTCGTGGATTCCAGATGGGACTGAGATAGACCGTGTCCATGACCTGGAAAAACACGCGCCCTGTCAGCACCCGCATCAGGATCGCCACGGACCCGACCGATCCGCGGATCGCCGCCTCAGTCATCACCAGATTGAGACGGGAATCGCGCGCGATCTTGGCGAGTGAATGCTGCGTGACACGATCAGGACAATCGATCGTTGGGAAATGCCCTTCACTGAACAGCAGGGAAACACTGTCTTCCACGACAACACGGCACAGGGGGTATTTGACGGAAGGTCTGCGTTTTCTGAGTGGAATGTAATCTCCGGCGGGTGTGCGCTCGTCATGAAAATCATGCGGCAGCACATCATATAACTGGCCATTCAGAACCCGCGCCAGTGTATCAAGAACCCAGGCGCGAGGCGGGTAATCGGGGTCTCGCGCGATCAGATCGCATATTGTATCAAACATGACTGAAAATACACGGTCCTTTTCCGCGATATGCCCCGTTCTTAACGGACGTTGAATGGCACGAACAAACGGCGGCCACTGTTCTGAAGATCAGACAAGGTGGTGAATGCCCGCGACAAGGCGTCAACCTGATCATCTTTTGTCCCTTGTGGAAATGCCCTTAGCTCATCAATGAATGGCTGATACCATGAGGCTTTTTTGATCGTGAGGTTTCCCGCCTCGATCTGCGCCGCGACAGGTGTCGCGCGCACGAGTTTCGAGCCTTGCTCACGCGATGTATAAATACGATGTCCCGCCAGAACTGATGATAATTGGGCAATCTGGCTTTTACCCGCCTGCCCAGGGTCGATGGGAAGACTGATGACGGCGGCGTGACCATCCAGGCGGGCGGCCGTGATGATCGCTTCTTCAACCGCCCGTGAATCGCCTCTTAACCGGACAATGTCCTCAATTCTGTATTGTCCTCCTTCCAGCAGAGCCAGTTTCAATCCGACAGTCCAATCGGGATCATGGGAGCCGGACGCGGGTGTCGCGGCCAGATCCCAGGCCCGCACGGTTCTCACGACGGACAAAGGCCCAGGGTATTCCCGATCAACCGTGCGTAGCCGCTCCACCTTGAAAAGATGCCCTCCCGGAGGGCGCGGCGATTGCTGGAACAGCGCCGACCACACACGATCACCAACCAGTGCACGTTTCCGGTTGAGCGCTTCCCCATCCTCCCATTCGGGCCATAACGGCGCGCCGGGCGGACGTCCCAGCGGGTCCGCCGCCTCGGCGAGCGCGGGCAGACGCAGAACGTGCCAATCCTCGTTGTTCCGGGCGAGCAATTGTCCCCCCAGGTCCTGTTCATGCCACCGTGTCATCACCAGCACGATCCTGGCGTCAGGCTTGAGGCGGGTCGTCAGATCCGCTGTGTACCAGTCCCAGACATGCCGCCGGTGCCGCTCGCTGTCCGCCTCGGCCATGGATTTCACGGGATCGTCGATGATGGCGAGATCCGCGCGGCGTCCCGTGATCGCTCCCCGGACCCCGGCGGCGAAATATTCACCGCCCGCATCCGTGCTCCAATGCGACGCCGAACGGTCGCCGTTTCGTAATTGAAAGCCGATTTTATGCCGGTTTTCTTCGATCAACGCATGAATACGGCGGCTGAAATGCTCAACGAGCGCGGCGGTATGCGACGCGGCGATCACCGACGATCCGGGATGCCGCATGAACCACCAAATTGGGAATATAATCGATGCATAGGTTGATTTCGCGCTTCCGGGCGGCATCAATACCATGAGGCGTCTGATCTCACCGCTTGCGATCAGATCAAGATGATTGAGTAATAAACGATGATGGGCCGCTGGCACCATACCGGCGGGCGCCAGAACATCCGTGGCCCAGTCAACCAGGTTTGTTCGAATACGCTCTCGCGAGACGAATTCGTCGTGCAGTTTCAAGAAATCTGTCAGCAAGCTCGCTATCACTTAACCTTGGCGGGTTGAGTCCAGCTCGCCCCCCGTGGGGCGGTGGAGCTTGCTCCCCATGGCGAAATTCAGTCCCTGTCACGGGAAAATACAATTCTCTGGTGGCGATTCCACTTTCACGCCACGCGCGGAAACGATACCAGTCAGCCGGATCACAGAGCACCCTGCTCACTTTCGTGTGTATAAGGATATCATCATCCGTGAAGTGTCATGCCTTCCGATACCTCACCGCATGATACCAATGACACTACTATAGGTTGGGGTCCCTGGGCAAGGTATTTTTTCCAGGAATTTTCAGCCGCGCCTGCCCACTCTCCGCCGGACCTTCGCCTATCATCGGGCGTGCCGTGCTGCTATGCTGTGGCGCGATGTCAGCGTACCGCCGCGATACGCTTGTCCCGCTGACACAGGGAGTATTCTCGCTGCCATGATCCGTGTCGATGCTCATCTCCACGTCTGGCGTCTGGACCGAGGCGACCATGACTGGATCACCCCTGATCTCCCCATTCACCGCGATCACGGGCTGGAAGACGTGCGCCCGTTCCTGGAAGACATCACCGCCGCCGTTCTCATACAGTCCGCGCCAACCGAAGCGGAGACCGCTTACCTGCTTGATGTCGCCAGTCAGTCGGACGGCCTGGTGCGCGGTGTGGTGGGCTGGACCGATCTGACGGCCCCCGATGCCCCGGCGCGCATCGCCAGTCTCGCGAAAAACCCCCTTCTCAAGGGTTTGCGGCCCATATTACGGGATATCAAGGACACATACTGGATTTTGCGTGATGAGGTGAAACCGGCGCTCCGGGCGATGACGGAGGCGGGGTTGTGCTTCGATGCGCTCATCCAGTCACGGCACCTGCCTTTGATGCCGATGCTACGCATGCATCATCCCGACCTGAAAATCGTCATCAACAACGCTGGTGAACCGCCCATCGCCGCCAGGGCCTTCCAGCCCTGGGCTGACAACCTCCGGCGCCTCGCCGATGAAACAGATGTATACTGCAAGCTGTCGGGCATGCCGGCCAAGGCGGGTTCCAACTGGATGATGAACGACCTGAAACCGTGGGTCGATCACGTCGTGGACTGCTTTGGACCTTCTCGCGTGATGTGGGGAAGCGACTGGCCGGTCCTCAATCTCACCTCTGAATACGTGCGGTGGTACAGGATCATCACCCGGTTCCTGTTCCGGTTCGATATTCCTCAACGCGATGAAATCATGGGTGGCACCGCGGTGGAATTCTACGGGCTGACCTGATGGCCGGGCCATGGCGTTTCACGCTCCAGTGAGCGCCCGCAGGATCAGTCCCGCCGCCAACAAGGCCAGAACCCAAAGCGCTGTCATGCGGTGCTGCCTGGGACTCGCCTTGTGGAAGCCCCACGTCCCGGCCCAGGAACCCAGGAAAAGCGCGGGGAGGGAAACGGCGGTCCAGAGGAGTAGTTCGGCGTCGATCATGCCCCGGCTCACCATCAGACCGCCTGAGAGCAGACCGGAGATCATGAAATAGACGGACAGCGTGGCCCGCACGACGGCCGCGGAATGGCCCATGGCGATCAGATAAACCACCACCGGCGGTCCCCCCATGGAGGACAGGCCGCTGATCGTACCCGAAATCGCTCCCACGCTCATGGTCAACGCCAATGTGGGCCGCCTGGGCAAGTGGGCGCCACGCCATAGCAAGATCACCGACGCCGCGATCACCACGCCAATGACCAGACGCACCGGGTTGGCGGGCAGGTGAATCAGGATCGCGAGCCCCGTGGGAATGCCCAGAGCCAGACCAGGCAGCAGGCCACCTATCGCGCGCCAGTCACAAAGACGCCAGGCCTGCCGCAAATCCGAGGCGCCCACGATCACCTGTAACAGGACGACAAGAGTCACGACCCGCGCCGGTGGCAGCACGAGGCTCAACAAAGGCACCGCCGCCAGGCCAAACCCGAACCCGGTGAAGCCACGCAACACGGATGCGAGGAAAACGCCCGGCGCGGCGATCAGCACACTGGTCAGCATCAGAACCCCAAACTCGGCGAAGACATTGCCCATGTCCATGGCCGGCCAGGTCAGGCTTGCGAATTCGTTGCCGATTTTGGGGGTTGCCATTCAAGTCAAACTCGTCCATCCCTGGCAACTGATGGTGTTGTGTAAGCACAAATACCATCTTCATCGTGCCATCCTGGCACAAATCAGAAGACAGGAGCCGTCGTTTCGGCTGCAACCGATAAGGAAACACTTCACTTTGACGCAACATGACCTTGAAAACTCAGGGTTTACTGAGAATCAAGCAACCCGCTCAGCTCCTGAGACCCGTCTTTATTGGGTTTCAACCCTTTTGGGGGGATTGGCGCTTCTCATGGGTTCATTGGGCACGGCACGGGCCTGCCCCGCCTGGAACGGTGAAACCGGGATCGCGTCGTACTACGGCCCAGGACTGCAAGGGGGCCGGACCGCGAACGGAGAGACGTTTGACATGTGGGCCATGACGGCCGCTCACCCCTGCATGCCATTGGGCAGCAAAATCCGCGTCACGGTGGTTGGGACGGGACGTTCATTGATTGTCACCGTGAACGATCGCATGCCCTCCCGGCGGCGCGTTCTCGACCTTTCGCTTGGCGCCGCGCGCTTTTTGGGGATCACCAGCCAGGGCATCGCGATGGTGCAGTTGTCCCCCGGCTGAACCGCGGGCCCGCCCCTCCCTCATAGCCGTCGCGGTCTGATGGGGAGGGGCGGCTGACCTCTTGGAAGGTCTGAGATGACCTCCGAAAACCGGACAGGCTGCCAAGAAAGCATCTCCCCTTGAAGCGGCTGACTGGCCGGAGGTGAGACCCGGCCAATACACGGAAGAAACACGGGCCGGCATTCAAAGCGAAGGGGCGCTGGCCGCGATGATGGGCTGGTTCAGCCGGCGGGCACTGTCGTGACGGGTGCCGGTCACCATGGTGCGGCGTCACCACCGCGCCGCGGAGGGCAGTTCCGAGGCCATTTGTTTTGACGCGATGTTTCGTGCCCGCGGAGGTAAACGTCAAGGTCTTGGACAGGATCCACTCCTCGCGCCGGGCCAAAGTGTCCTCCAGGGCTTCCGGAGTGGCGGTCCAGGGACGATGCGCCGACGTTTTCATCGCGTGGCGGAACCGCGAATTTCTTGTTCCACATACCGGTATAAGTTGGCGAATACTTATTTGCCACCTCTATCGAACACATGTTCTGAAGCCGCACCTCCTTCACCATTCGATCTTGCGACGTTTGGTTTGCCCGCTCCACCCGGCCCTTCGCCTGAGGCGTCAATGCGTGGATCGGCTCGATCCCAGGACGGTCCACCACCTGGCCGAGCCCGGTCTTGCCGTCCCCACTCCGGCGTCCTTGGCGTTCACCCGGAATATGCCATGGCGGCCGGAACAGAACGCCAGCGGGCAGGCGTGTTCCAGAACCTGGCCCCGAAGCGTCTCAAGACAGGCCCGTGCCGTTTCCACCGGGGCGAAGCGCAACGCGGTCAGACGGTTCGTCGCGTTCCAGCAGCTTTTCCGCCGCCAGCGTCGCGCCAAAACCCTGATACTGGCCACGCGGATGATCTTCAGGCACCGCACGGAAATCCGAGGCCATGCTCCGGTTCGAACGCTGGCCACGCTGACGGCGCACGAGGACCGCGTCACCCGTATCACGCCACGGACGCATCAGCCGCTTCATCTGGCGAAGCCCGATCCCAAGCCGCTCCTCCGCCCCAACCTTTTGACTGAACTGACCGGAGGCAATCTGGCGGACAACGCAGGCGCGCTCGCGCTCCGGCAGGCATCAATAACGTCTCTGCCACCAGCGATCCCCATTCTGTGCTCAACGCACACAGGGGACATTCCAATTGCAGAGGAAGGGGATATTTCTAATGCACGTTAACATCACCCCTTCCTTTCCCCCCGCCCCAGGCCCACAGTGAAGGCATGGGCGCTAATGTCCGCGGAATGCACGGCAGTTGCGTGGCGCGCGAGGGCGCGGGCGTGTTGATTGTCGGCCCCTCCGGCGCCGGAAAATCCGATCTGACCCTGCGTTTGCTTAACCTCGGCTTTACCCTCGTGGCGGATGATCGGGTGGACATCACCGGCGGCCTTGCCCGCGCGCCGCCCGCTCTGGCCGGATTGCTGGAAGTCCGCGGCCTTGGTATCGTGCGGCTTTCGTATTCATCGGACGTGGACCTTAAAGTTGTCATTGCCTTGACCCCGCACCCCGAACGCCTGCCCATGCCGGAGCGTCATCCGACGCTGGACCTGCCAGTGGTGCGCGTGAACGCGTTCAGCGCCTCGGCACCCGATCTGGTGATGCTGGCGCTGGAATGCGCGCTTGGCCGCGTCACGCAACACAGCGGAGCCTTCAGGGCATGAACCAGAAAGACGGGGCATGAGCCAGACAGGCGGGACAGGGGGGCAAACGCCCGACACGGGACCGCGCCGGATCGTCGTGGTCACCGGCCTGTCGGGCGGCGGCAAGGCTTCTGTCCTGCACACGCTGGAAGACGCTGGCTACGACGCCGTCGATAACCCCCCCCTGGGGTTGCTGGAGGATCTCGCCACCCGCGCCGACCGCGACATCGCCATCGGCGTGGACGCGCGCACACGGGGTTTCAACGCCGAGCTGGTACTGGACACGCTGACCGTCCTCCGGCGCAACCCAGCCCTGCGCGCGGAGCTTGTCTTCGTCTGGGCTGACGAGGAAACCCTGCTGCGCCGTTATACTGAAACACGCCGCCGCCATCCTCTGGCGACTCGCGGCCGTGTGGCGGAAGGCATTGAGGTGGAACAGGAAATCACCGCCAGTCTGCGGGAAGCGGCGGATCTGGTGATCGATACCTCGAACCTGCCCTTGGCACGGCTGCGCCAGGTGATCGAACGGCGTTTCAGCCCGCGCGGAGAGGAAAACGGCACGCGCATGGCCGTTTCGCTGATTTCCTTTTCCTATGCCAAAGGATTGCCCAAGGAAGCCGACCTCGTGTTCGACGCGCGCTTCTTGCGCAACCCGCATTACGATCCCAATTTGCGGCCAGGGACAGGACTTGACCAGGACGTTGGCGCGTATATACGCGCCGATCCAGACTACACGGCGTTCCTGGCGCGCATCATCGACCTGGTCGAACTGGTCCTGCCGAGATTCGTGCGTGAAGGCAAGAAATACGCTACCATAGCGATTGGGTGCACCGGGGGGCGGCACCGGTCGGTCCACCTCGCGGAAAAACTCGCCGCCCATTTATCATCGTGGCTGGCCGCCCTGCACGCGGCCGGGGAGAATGGATTGGACTGGCGGCAAACCGTGACCCATCGCGATCTCGATACCGTGATGAAACCCAAGGGATCATCATCCGGCGGGCGTGACATTCAGGCTGACGGCGGCGGCCCCCAGATCCGGCCGGTTCAGGCACAGGAGGCCTGAGAACACATCATGAGCCAAGACCTACAGCCAAGCTGCCCACGCCCGGCGTGCCCAGGCGTGAAAGCCATTCTGAACACGAAAGCCAGCGAGGTCGCGAAAGCCAGGAATGGCGCGCGCGCCATCGGGGACGCGCGAGTAGCCTGGGGCGCGTCAGACCCCTCATGATCGGCATGATCCTGGTCACGCATGGACGCTTGGCGGAGGAACTCCGCCTCGCCATGGAACATGTCGTGGGAGCCCAGAAATGTGTCGATACGGTCTGCATCGGACCCGAGGACGACGTTGAATCCCGCCGCGCCGAGATCGAGGCGTGCATCGGGCGGTGCGACACCGGCGACGGGGTCGTGCTGCTAACCGACATGTTCGGCGGCACCCCTTCCAACCTCGCCATCTCCATGATGGAACGCAAGGGCGTGGAGGTGATCGCCGGTGTCAATTTGCCCATGCTGGTGAAGCTGGCGAAGGTCCGGTCCAGCCAGCCGCTCGCCGACGCCGTCACCTGCGCCGAGCAGGCGGGACGCAAATACATCGCCGCCGCCTCACATGTGCTGCACGGCTGCCGCGGCACGGGAACACCCTGCGAGGAATGACCGTCTCAGTGCATCTCCCCGGTCAGGCCGGTGGCGAGGACCGTCCTCCATCGCCATGCCCCGGCTCGACAGGGGCATGGCGGCGTGGGAGTGGACAATGCCATGACGCCCCCATGACCCCGCGTTCATGATGGAAAGCGGCACGCCGGTCCTGACCCGTATCGTCACCATCGCCAACAAGCGGGGCCTGCACGCGCGCGCCGCCGCCAAGTTCGTCACCCTGGCCGAACGCTTTGGCGCCTCGGTGGAGGTCGTGCGCGGCGGCGAATCTCCCGTTTCCGCCCGCTCCATCATGGGCCTCATGATGCTGGGCGCCGGCAAGGGCTGCGCTTTGGAACTGCGCGCCGAGGGCTGGGACGCGAAGGAAGCGCTGGACGCGCTCACCGCTCTGGTCGAGGCCGGGTTCGATGAACGCGACTAGCGCGGGCACCGCCCGGCCAAAAGCGGGCCCGAGAGCGGAACGGCGGTTCACCGGAGTCTCCGCCGCCGCCGGGGTCGCCATCGGCACGGTGTTCCGCGCGACCGAGCCCGAAATCCCCGCCACCCGCGCCAAAATCGCTCCCGCCGACATCGCCGCCGAAGGTGCGAGGCTGGACGCCGCCATAGCCCAGTCGAAGAAGCAACTGGGGAAATTGCGGGCGCGGCTGGCGGTGCTGCCGGAGGAAAGTCAGGCGGAAATCGCGCCGTTGATCGAGGCTTATCAGCGCATGATCGGCCCCTCGCGGCTGGTCCGCGGCATCCGCCGCCGGGTGGAGGAAACCTTGATGTCCGCCGAAAGCGCGGTCATGGCCGAAGCCGACTTCCTCGCCGCCGCCATCCTCCGCCAGGCCGAGCCCGGCCTCAACGCCGAGGACCGCGCCAGCCTGCAACGCCGGGCGGAGGAAATCCGGGAAATCGCCCGCCGTCTGGTGCGTAACCTGACCCGCACCCCGTTCCGCAGCTTCGCCGGTCTGCCCGATGGGGCGATCCTGATCAGCGAGTCGCTGCGGCCCGCCGACGCGGCCTTGCTCGATCCGTCGCGCGTGGCCGGGGTCGCGACCGATGAGGGCGGCACGGACGGACATACCGCCGTGATGCTGCGCGCGCTTGGCGTGCCGTCCGTACTGGGCGCCGCGGGCCTGACCCAGGCGGCGCGGGCGGGCGATGTGCTGGTGGTCGATGGCATCACCGGCACCGTGACGCTGAACCCGAGCGCCGAGACCCTGACCGCCGCCCGCCGCGCCGTCACCGCCTTCGCGCGCGAACGCCAGCGTTATGCCCGCCTGCGCCGCCTGCCCGCCGAGACCACCGACGGCGCGGCGGTCGATTTGCAGGCCAATTTCGAGCTGCCCGTGGAATTGCCGCTGATCGCGCAATCCGGCGCGGTCGGGATCGGCTTGCTGCGCACCGAGTTCCTGTTCATGAACCGCGACACCGTGCCCGATGAGGAAGCCCAGACGGAAACGTACCGGGTCATCATCGAGGCGATGAACGGCGATCCCGTCACCATCCGCGTGCTTGACTGGGGTGGCGAGAAGGACATCGAGGCCTTGTCCAACGCCGGTCTGGTGCCCGATCTGTCCGATGTGAACCCGGCGATGGGCCTGCGCGGACTGCGCCTGCTGCTGCGGCGGCCGGAATTGTTCGAGACGCAACTGGCCGCGATCCTGCGCGCCGCCGCGTTCGGGCCGGTGCGGGTGCTGCTGCCGATGGTGACGACGGTGGCCGAGGTGCGCGCCGCGCGGGAAACTTATGAACGTGTCGCGCGCCGCCTGCGCCGCCGTGGCGACAAAATGCCCGAAAAGCTCCCTCCCCTGGGCATCATGATCGAGACCCCTGGCGCTGCCTTGTCCGCCGACGCGCTGGCGCTGGAGGCGGATTTCTTCGCCATCGGCACCAACGATCTCACGGCGCACACGCTGGCGGTCGATCGGGGCGAGAGCGATGTCTCGGACATGTACGATCCGCTGCATCCGGCGGTGTTGCGGCTGATCCAGTTCACGACCGAGGCCGCGTTACGGATGCGCATGCCAGTGTCGCTGTGCGGCGAACTGGCGAGCGATCCGCGGGTGACGCCGCTGCTTCTGGGCCTGGGTTTGCGGGCGTTCAGCATGAACGCCTCCGCCGTGCCGCGGGTGAAACAAGTGGTGCGGTCGGTGGACACCGATGCCTGTGTGCGTTTCGCCCGCCGGGTGATGGAGCAGGCCGATCCGGAGCAAATCCTGGCGCTGCTGGCGGGCTTCGGTCACGCGAACAGTTGAGGGCGAAGATCAGGAAGACCTGGTCCGCCCGTCCTCCAGGTCCGGCGCCATGCACCGGGAGGTTTCGTTCACGACCTGATGGATGAGTCCATCCAGCTCACTCATGCCGCTCACGCACAAAGCGAAATCCCTCGCCATGGCGGCGGTTTCCAGCGCCGCGGCCTTGCCGGCCAGTGGCCCGGCGCCCATGGCCATCGCCGCGCCACGCAGACGATGCGCGCAGCGCCTGTAGCGGTCGATATCGTTCTGTTCGAGCGCGCCGCGCATCCCGCCTTGTTCCACGCGCACGCTTTCGCTGAAGATCGCCAGCATCGCGTTGATCGCGTCTTCATCGCCGTCCACCCACTCCCCCAGGACCGAGCGGTCGATCACCAGGGACAAGGCGTCAGGACGTGCTGGCTCACCCGAGCCATGGAAAACCATTTCCAACTCCCAGGGCGGCGCCACGGCCACACCCCTTACAGTGTGGGGATCCCATAAAATGTCTTGACCGTGCTGTCACTCCGCCGCGGTGCGCAGCGTGGCCCGGTCCTTGAATGCATGGGCAGGATGAAGGGGAAAAACCTTGTCTTTCTCGTGGCTTACAAGCCCATGGCGGGTGGACGGGGCTGGTGTGCGCCGTGCTCTGACACGGGTGAAGGGGGAGACAACGCCCTCCCCCGCGTAATCGGCATACCCCACGCTGGCGAGCGCCGCCGCGATCTTGCGGCGGGCGCTGACCTCGATCTGATGCACC
>JAYVCG010000128.1:0-5800 GCA_043750075.1 Acetobacteraceae bacterium
GCGCAGCATGTCGCCGACGCCCCAGAGGACGAAGGAGGCCACCATCACGAAGAAGAAGGCGCGGACGTACCACGTCTCCAGATAGCGGCGAAAGGTTGAAATCATCCGATGTGTCCCGTGCCCCGGCCATGTGTGCCCGGCCATGTGTGAAAGGCGGCCCCCTATACGAGCCGCCGGGCCGGTTTGCCAGGGCGGGACATGGGCCGCGCCTGAAGGTGCGCGCTGTTCCGGTGTTCATGCCCGCCGCCAGACCCGCTTCAGCACGGAGAACACGGAGGACCGGAGGACGCGGAGGTCTGGCCGCTTTCGCGGCATGGGCGCTTCTCCGCGCGCTCCGTGTCTCCGTGCTCTCCGCGTTGAAGCGGGCGGCGCGGCCGGGAAAGCGCCAGGACGGCCCGCCTTGCATCCGCCGCATGGGCGGGTTCAATGGCGGCAACAGCAATCCCCTGGGAGGAAACCATGCGTCCACTGATCGCCGGAAACTGGAAGATGAACGGCCTGACCGCGGAGGCCGCCGCGATCGTGGAACCCTTGCGCCAGGGAAGCGCCGGTCTCGGCTGTGATCTGCTGGTGTGTCCGCCGTTCACCCAGATCGCCGGTGTCGCGCGGCTGCTGGCCGGGTCAGCGGTCGCGGTCGGCGGGCAGGATTGTCATGCCGCCGGGAAAGGCGCGCATACTGGCGACATCTCCGCCGCCATGTTGCGCGATTGCGGCGCGTCCTGGGTCATCCTGGGCCATTCCGAGCGGCGGCAGGATCATCACGAAACCGATTCGCTGATCCAGGCCAAAACCCGCGCCGCCCTCGCCGCCGGTCTGACCCCGATCGTCTGTGTCGGCGAGACCGAGGCGCAGCGCACCGCCGGTCAGCAAAACGCCGTGGTCGGCGGGCAACTGACGGGCAGCCTGCCGCCCGATTTCGCCGGAGTGATCGCCTACGAACCCGTCTGGGCCATCGGCACCGGCAAGACCGCGACCGAGGCCGATGTCGCCGCCATGCACCTGTTCATCCGCGAAACCCTGGTGAAACACCTGGGCTCCTCCGGGAATCAGATGCTGATTCTGTACGGCGGCTCAGTCCGTCCGGCCAACGCGGGCAGCCTGCTGGCGGTGCGGCATGTCGGTGGCGCTCTGGTGGGTGGCGCCGCGTTGAAAGCCGAGGATTTTCTGGGCATCGCGCGGGCGGCGGGGGGGTGATCAGACTCCAGACGCGCCCCTTTCAGCGAAAATCCTGCTCCGGGAACATCCCGCACGGCTCCCCGCTCAGAAGCTGATCCAGCGTGTCCGGGCACGTCTCCGGCACGGGCAAGGACTGCTGACCGTCGATCCGGAGCGGCATGGCGCGCAATACCCACTGGTAAATCACGGCGAGATCAATGCGCTGCCGCATGGAGGGCACGAAACGAGCCATCGCCTGTACCCGGAACAGGCGGGATTCCATCCGCCAGTGCTCCTCATCCCGCGCCTCGGGCCACGCCAGGATTTTCAGCCGGTGCGTCAGCGCCTGGAGCAACAGGGACTCGACGGCGTGCCGCTGCTCGTTCCCCACGCTCTCGATTTCCTCGATGATGTTGGGCCAGTCGAGATCGGCGTTGTTCACCCGCTCGCCCGCCGCGTGACGGCGCAGCAGTTCGGCCTGCCGCTCACTCCAAAGCACGATGTCCTGGTCGTAAAGATCGCTCATGGCACGCTCCTTCGCCACCCTCTCTCACAAGGGAGTGCTATCGTCCTCCGGGAACATCCCGCACGGCTCCCCGCTCAGAAGCTGATCCAGCGTGTCGGGGCACGTCTCCGGCACGGGCAGGGGCGGCTGGCCGTCCATCCGGCGGAGCAGGACGCGCCGGGCACTGTCATACAGGTCCGCCGCGTCGATCCGCTGGCGCATGGAGGGTACGAACCGGCGTCGCGCCTGTTCCCGGAACAGACGCGCTTCCATCCGCCAGTGATCCGCGTCGCGTGCCTCGGGCCACGCCTGGATTTTCAGCGCGTGCGCCAGCGCCTGGATCAACAAAGACTCGACGGCGAAGCGTTGCTCGTTCCCCACGCTCTCGATTTCCTCGATGATGTTGGGCCAGTCGAGACCGGCGCTGTTCACCCGCTCGCCCGCCGCGTGGCGGCGGAGCAGTTCGGCCTGCCGTTCGCTCCAAAGCACGATGTCCTGGTCATAAAGATCGTTCATGTCACGCTCCCGCGTGTTGCCGCCCCGGCCTCGCCGGTCCGGTCTTCATGGCGGATGGCATCGACCGGCGAAAGCGCCCGCGCGCCGCTGTCACTTCGGAAACATCACGCAGGACGCGTCGCTCAGGAGGTTATCCAGCGTATCGGGACAGGTGGACGGAACCGGCGCGGGGGGCTGGCCATCGATCTCGTCGGGCATTCCCTGCAACGCACGCCGCCAGATCCGCGTGAGGTCGATCCGCTGCCGCATGGAGGCGGTGCAACGGTCCACCGCCTCGCCGCGGAACACACGCGCTTCCACGCGCCAGTGACCAATGTAAGGGGCCGTGGGCCATGCCTGAATTTTCAGCGCGTGGGTCAATGCCTGTCTGAGACATGACTCGACGGCACGCAATTCGCTGTTCCCCACGCTCTCGATTTCCTCGATGATGTTGGGCCAGTCGAGACCGGCGCTGTTCATCCGCTCACCCGCCGCGTGCCGGCGCAGACGTTCCGCCTGCTGCTCACTCCAAAGCACGATGTCCTGGTCGTAAAGATCGTTCATATCACGCTCCCGCGTGTTGCCGGTCCGCTTGCGTGGTGACAGGGCACTGGGCAACCCAGGTTTCTGCCCCTTTCGCGGGTCTCAGGTCTGGGCAGTTGTTTCTGCCCCTTTCGCGGGTCTCAGGTCCGGGCAGTTGTGCGCCGCTTCACCTCACGCGGGCGATATCCAAACAATAACCCCGCATACGTGGCGCGGGGCCGGAGCGACCCCAAAAGCGCCGTTTGCCTCAATGGACGGCGGACCCTGTCTCATCGCGCTCTGTCCCCCCCGCCGCCACGGCGGCAAGCATGGCTTCCAGCTCCGCGCACGAGCCCTCCAGCAACTGGTCGAGCGTGACCGGACAGAGAATGGGGGGCGTGCGTGCCGCCTTACCGCCATACAGGGTCAGTGCGATCTGTTGCACGGCGCGGCCGTAAATTTTTTCCAGACCGATCCTTTGACGCATGGACGGGGCATGACGCCGGGCCGCGTCAGACTGAAACGCGACGATTTCGGCACGCCAGTGCTGATCCGCGTCAAGATCGGGCCAGCCATGCAGCTTCAGGAGATGCACGAGGATTTGCTGTAAATACGACTGCACCGCGTTCAGTTCGCAGAGCCCCAGATCCTCGATCTCCTCGGCGACATGCGCCCAGTCGATGGTGTTCACACGCTCCCCGCGGGCGGCGCGGCGCAACAGATCGGCCTGTTGCTCCGACCAGGCGAGGACATCACGGTCGTGAAGATCGTCGGACATGGCGAAACTCTAAACCTGGAACGGGGAGGGTGCCAGCGATAAACCCCGCCGCCGGATCGAAGGACGCCGATCCCTCGCCGCCGTTCCCGCGCCAAAACCGCATCCATCCCGGAGCAGATGCTTTTCAACCGGAAGCGCCCCCGCTAGAAGTCCGCTCACACGCCACGCCTCCATCCGGAACCGCACGTTGAGCACCGTTCTCCTGATCATCCACCTGTTCGTCACCCTGGCCCTGATCGGCGTCGTGCTGATCCAGCGCAGCGAGGGCGGCGGACTGGGCATTGGCTCCACCCAGGGCATGGGCTCGTTCATGAGCGGGCGGGGCACGGCCAACCTGCTGACGCGCGCCACCGGCATTCTGGCCACCATCTTCATGGTGCTGTCGCTGACCCTGGCGCTGATGAACCGGGGCACGATGGGCACCAACCGCTCGATCCTGGACAAGCCGGGCGGCGTGCCGGGTTCCCTCGCGCCCGCCATCCCGGCCCCGCCCGCCGTGCCGTCCGCGCCCTCCGCGCCCGCGAACTGAGACGTTGCTTCCGCTCCACAGTGCCCGGTTCCAGAACGTCTGGCCCGGCCAGGGCACGCGTTTTCCGCGTCCGTCCGGAAAGTCCGCATGGGCTGAGGCCGCCGGAAAGACTCTCACCACGGAGAACCACGAAGAACCACGGAGGTTTCCGCGTGACACCCCAGAACGCGAATCGGCTCCGGACACGCGCGGTCTCGTTCTCCGTACCCCTCCGTGGTTCTCCGTGGTGAAGCCTTCCTGGCGCCGCGAACGCGCGCGGACCCGCCGCATGGACATGGTCCCGCGACCGCCACGCCGGGGTGGGCTTCCCCTCCCCCGCTCCGCACCCGTATAGGGACCGTCCATGACGCGGTTCGTATTCATCACCGGCGGCGTGGTCTCCTCCCTCGGTAAAGGCATTGCCTCGGCCGCGCTTGGCGCACTGCTGCAAGCGCGCGGCTACGCGGTTAAACTGCGTAAGCTCGACCCCTATCTGAACGTCGATCCGGGGACCATGAGCCCGACCCAGCACGGCGAGGTGTTCGTCACCGATGACGGCGCCGAGACCGACCTCGACCTTGGCCATTACGAACGCTTCACCGGCGTCCACGCCACGCAACTGGACAACGCCACCACGGGCCGCATCTATTCCGATGTCATCAAACGCGAGCGCCAGGGCGATTACCTGGGCGCCACCGTGCAGGTGATCCCGCACATCACCGACGCGATCAAGGAGGCCATCCAGAAAGGCACCGAAAGCTTCGATTTCGTGCTGATCGAGATCGGCGGCACCGTCGGCGACATCGAAAGCCTGCCGTTCCTGGAAGCCATCCGCCAGCTTGGCAACGACCTCGGCCCGGAGCGGTCGATGTTCGTGCATCTGACCCTGGTGCCCTACATCCCCTCCGCCGGGGAGCTGAAGACCAAGCCGACCCAGCATTCCGTGAAGGAACTGCTGAACGTCGGCATCCAGCCGAAGATGCTGCTGTGCCGCTGCGACCGCCCGATCCCCGACACCGAACGGCGCAAGATCGCCGCCTTCTGCAACGTCCGGCCCGAGGCGGTGATCCCCGCCCTGGACGTTCCCAGCATCTACGAAGTGCCGATCCGCTATCACGAGCAGGGCATGGACCGCGAGGTGCTGCGCCATTTCGAGTTGCCGTTCGAGGCCGAGCCCGATCTCAGCCGCTGGTGGAACATCGTCCACGCCATGACCAACGCTGAGGGCGAGGTGCGGATCGCCGTGGTCGGCAAATACACCAACCTGCTCGACAGTTATAAATCCCTGGCCGAGGCGCTGACCCATGGCGGCATCGCCAACCGGGTGCGCGTGCAACTCGACTGGGTGGACAGCGAGGAATTCGAAAAGCCCAGTGCCGTGCAGCGGCTGGAGGATGTGCATGGCATCCTGGTCCCCGGCGGCTTCGGCGAACGCGGCACGCCCGGCAAGATCGCCGCCGTGCGTTTCGCGCGCGAACGCCGGGTGCCGTTCTTCGGCATCTGTTTCGGCATGCAGATGGCGGTGATCGAGGTGGCGCGCAGCCTCGCGGGGTTGCCCAACGCGTCCTCCACCGAATTCGGCCCCTGCGCCGATCCGGTGGTCGGGCTGCTGACCGAATGGTCGCGCGGCAACGCGGTCGAACGCCGCTCGGAAAACGATGCCAAGGGCGGCACCATGCGTCTGGGTGCCTACCCGGCGGTGCTGGCCGAGGGCAGCCTGGTGCGGGAATTATACAATCGCGGCCCGGTCATTGAGGAACGCCACCGCCACCGTTACGAGGTCAACGTCAACTATCGCGCGCCGCTGGAAGCCGCCGGATTGCGCTTCAGCGGCATG
>JAYVCG010000129.1:0-10639 GCA_043750075.1 Acetobacteraceae bacterium
CAGCTTCAGCACCGTGAATTTTGGCATCCCGCATCCTGGCCCCCGAATCGGGGCTCTCTCCACCGAAGGGAGCGAACCTCCCAACCAAGCCCACGGTAGAAGCGCGAATTGAGACGGTCAAGGGCGAACTGATACGGACGGTGAATTTATATCATGAGGCTATTACAAGGGATTTTCTGGACGGCGGCGAACAGTTCCGGCCTTGAGTTCGGTGGAAACCCCCTCCACCAGCCTGACGCACGGCTCCGGTTCCCGGTGGGGACGGAATAACCAACTTGCTTAAAGACTGACGTACAGCTTTCTCCCCGTCATTCCCCGGTCGAGCCCCATGGGCATCAGGATATGGCTGGGGCATGGGCGGTATTTGCCCAAACCGTCATACCGCGGCTTTTCACCGTCATCCCCCGGCTTGTCCGGGGGATGACGGTGAAAAGCGAACATCCATCTCCCCTACGGCCTTATCCTGATGCCCATGGGGCGCAGCCCCCTGGAACCCCGCCAAAGGCGAGGGCATGGCATTGGGACTTCCTTCTTAGATCGAGAAGCTCGCGAGGGGCACCGTGAGCGTCAGCACCAGGCCTTCGGATTGCCAATCGTAATCGAGGGTGCCGTGGAATTGCCGGACGACCGTGCTGTGGGCCAGCTTGCTGCCGAAACCCTTGCTCGCCGGCGGCGCCTCGATCCGGGGGCCGCCACGCTCCGTCCACCGCATGGCGAGTATGTCTCCCTCCCGCCGCCACCGTATGTCCACATGGCCCGTGTCGTTTTTGAGGGCGCCATACTTCACGGCGTTGGTGGCGAGTTCGTAGAAGATGAGCGCGATGGCGTTGATCGCGTGGTCGCCGCAGTTGACGGGAGGCCCCGCCAGGGAAAAGCGGGAGGCGGCTTCCTCCACGCTGGTTTCGTACGGCCTGACGATGGCCTGAATCAGCCCGCCCAGGTCCGCCACGCGCGCGTCGATGCCAACTTCGCCCAGGTTGCGCCGGATGAGCGTGTGCGCCGTGGCCAGCGCCCGCAGCCGTCCGGACAGCAGCCGCGCCATCTCCTCCTTGGTCGCGGCGCCCCTCGCGCTGACCTGAACCATGCTTTCCGTCACGGCGAAGAGGTTCTTGACCCGATGGCTCATTTCCCTGGCCAGAGTCTCCTGCTCGTCCAATGTCTGCTGGAGACTCTGTCCTTTCCGCTGCATGCGCAGCGCGATGCCGGCAAAGGCGGCGAGTTCGGTCAGGACGCGCGCGTGCCCGCTGTCGAAATGCCCCGCCTCGTCGGAAACAACCCACAACGTTCCCAATGGAACCTGGCCGCTGAGATACATTGGCACCAGCAGGACTTCAGGAAGTGAAATATTCGCGTCCGCGATCCAGGTATAGACACGCTCCGGATGCGTCAGGAGCACCGGGGCGCTCCGGTCCAGCGTGATGCCGCACGGGCTGAAGTCCCTGGGCGTCGTCGTGCCATCGAGGGACGAAAGGACGCCGCACAGATAATCCCAGCGGAAGAGGCCGGGGGCGGGATTTTCCTCGTAGAGACTGATGCCCGCCGAGGTGCCGCCGGTCATCCGCATCGCGAGTTCAACGAAGCGGGGAAGCACCTCGTCGGGATGATCGGCCATGCGCGCCGCCAAATCCTGTAGCGCGAGCTTTTCCTGAAGGTAATCGGTCTTTTTCGGGGCGCGTTTTGTCAGTTCATCCGTGATGAAAACGTCGTCTGGGAAGGGCTCAGGCGTTTCTGACATGGCGCGAGATCCTTCCAAACCGCAATCTACGCCTATAGCCGGGCGTGATGCACCCCCCCCCCTCGTTCCGGGGGATGACGGGTATGGGATGGCGTGTGTCAATGCTCAGGCGGGTTGGTATAAGACGGCGTTCCTGCTTTCCGAACCTGCGGCCTCATTCTCTCAGGCATCCGTGATGAAGCGCATGGGGAACCATGAAAGCGTCCTTTCGTTAACCCTCCTGGTTGGAAAGGGCAGCGAAAATGGTCGATACAATGCAACACAACGAGTCTCGTGAAAGCGCCGGTCTTCTGGACGCGGAAGGGCGGTTGATCAATCATGGCGCGCGGGGTTCCTCCGCCGCGCGGTGTTCGGGCGATCTGAGCCTTCAGATCGAGGAATACATCCGCGCTCAACCCGTCAAATCGGCTTTCATCATGATGGGGATTGGCTACATCATCGGCCGTCTGCGGCTGATTGTTTGACGAACGGTCTTTTCCGCCCCTCTCGTCAGGAGGGGGCGGAAAGGCTCTCATCGTCTGACGCGCCATCCGCCTTCTGGCGGGTGTGGCCCGTTTTCAGACGATGCCCGCCAGTAATTCCGGCAAGGTCCGGATGATCCTGTCCGGGCGGGCCAGCGAGCCTTCCGGCAGTCCTTCTCCCAGCACATCGTGCCAGATGGCGTGAATGCCCAGGCGCTGGGGGGCGATGACTTCCCATTCCAGGTTGTCTCCGACCATCCAGGTATCGGCGGGAGCGACATCCAGCACGTCGAGCGCGTGACGATACGCGCGTTCCTCGGGCTTGCCGAAACCGTGTTCGCCTTCGATCTGGATGTGATGAAAACGATGGGTCAGGTCGAAACGCACGACCTTGGCGCGCTGGGGGGCGGCGGCGCCATTGGTGATCAGGGCCAGACGCACGCCACGGGCGCGAAACGCATCGACGACATCGAGGGCGCCGTCGAACAAATGCATTTGCTCGTCACGAAAATGGTTGTAGCGCGCGGCGAGGCGGCGCGCGACCGCATCGCCTGGCGGGGTAAGGCCGGTTTGGGCGAGAGCCGCGAAAGCCTCGGCGATGATCGTGGCGCGGGCATCCAGCAGTTGCAGCCGCCCCACCCGGTGGCGTTCTTCATCAGCCCAGAAAGCGGCGGCGGCGCGGCAGATGGCTTCGGCCACCGCCACCGGCGGGCAAGGATGCAGTTCGTCCGCGCACTCATGGGCGATGGCGAACCAGGCGCGGTCCGGGCGGTTGTAGGCTGAGATCAACGTGTCATCGAGATCGAAAAGAATGGCTTTGGGTAACATGCGCTGGCTCCGTCATCCGAGGGCGGGCCGCGTTGCCGCTTTGCCTCCCAGAAGGACGTTATCCTGGCGCCGGGCCTGTTTTGTCCAGGTGTGGCCGCCATTGGCCGGTAACTGGGCCGTTTGGTGCTCCCCCTGCCTCCGGGACACGACAGCGGAGCGGGGAGATTTCGAGTACGCGCGCAAATCCATGAAGCCGGGCTGGGGGGCAGTCCTCACCGCCGCCCAGGGTGAGAGACGCATTTTTTTGAAGATGATGAACACGGATCAGGACGGATGGTGAGGCGGGGCGGTCAGGGCGGCGATGAGGTCTGCCCTCCCTGTCCTCGCCACACGGATTTTCGCGTGAGCGGGGCATGACATGAAGAAACGCTTTCCGGTCAGGATGAGCAAGACCGTTTTTCTTTCACCGTCCCTGGTTCCGGGTTGAAACCGCGGCGATGCGTGAAAAAAGGTCTTTCTCAACCCGGCCAGAAAGCGTGCGAAGTTCTGAAATCCGGCCGCTTCACATTAATATATCATATGAAATGACACGATCACCGGCGGTAAGACTGCTCGGTCGTGGTGGTCGTGGTGGTCGGAGCGGGCGCCATCGGCATCTGGCTTGTCGTGGTGACTTCACTGGAAGTCGTGCGCACCATGGGGCCGCCACACGCGGCCAGGGCAAGCATGGACGCCATCATGGACATCGTGAAAACAACGCGAACGGGTTTGAAGGTCGCTGGCATGGAATGGCTCCGTGGAGAGTGTGTGACATGCGTGAGAAAGATTTTCCTCACGGCGGGGGCCGCGCGCCACGCTTAACGCGGGCTGACCGTTTCGGATGATTTGCGGGTGGTCGTGGTATTGGCCACGGCGGGCGGTGTGATGGTTTCCTGAGTTTCCTCGATCTCCGTTGTTTCTTCCGTCACGGTTCCATTGCTCTGCCTGACTTTGCGGGGCGCTTTCGCCACTGGGGCGGGCGCGGGCGCGGGTTTCACCACCGTTTCGCTGGAACGCGTGGTGGTGGAAGTGGTGGACGGGGAAGGCGCGGGGGAAATCGTCGTCGTTTCCTCTGTCGTGCTCGATCGCACCTGCGAAACGGCGTCAGCCGAGACACCGAAAGCCAACGCACCGGCGATCAGGCAAACGCCCAGCAAACCATGCATGCGTGGTTGTCTTTGGATCATCTTGTGACTCCCATTGAGAGTAAAAGTGACCAGCGTGGCGCGGACAGCCTTCCCTGAAAGGCGGAAAAACCGTTCGGGACATATTCCATTGAAACCGGAGACCAGTCTTCAGAGACCAGTCTTCAAAGATCGGTCTTCACCGTGTCGTGGTGGACTTCGTGCTTTCCGTCGTGGTCACGGCGGCGGGGGGCTGCACGGTCGTGCTGGTGCTCGTGCTTTTGTGATCCATCACGGCGCCGTCACGTTCAGTGGTGGTGCTGCTGGTGCTGCGCGACACTTCCGCGGGCGCCGGCAGGGTCGTCGTCGATTGAGTCGTGGTGCTGGAACTCGATGTTTGCGCCAGACCCGGCTGTGACAACAGGCCAAGCGTCATCACGCCCATCAACAGGGTTTTGACCATGACAAATTTCTCCGTGTGGATGCAAGTAAGCGGTGATCGCTTACCAATGACAATGGAAATGCCGCGTGTGGGGAAAAGTTCCCCCATGCCCTGACGGTGCCTGTCCCGCGCGGTCAGCGGCGCGTTTTCCGGTGGTGCTTCTTTCCGCCCGGTGCCTCGCCGCGGGTTCTTGCCCCGTCCGGTCCGGGCGGGGTTTCACCCGGCCAGCAGCGCCGCGGCGGCATCCACGAATACCTGACAGCCAAGCACGAGATCATCGTCGTTTGTATCTTCTGTGTAATGATGACTGATCCCGCCAATGCTTGGCACGAACAGCATCCCCGCGGGCATGATTTCCGCCAGTATTTGCGCGTCATGGCCCGCGCCACTGGGCATGAGCTGATGGCGGCCGGGCGCGTGGCGTTCCGCCGCCGCCGTGAGCGCGTTCTGGAAGTTCTCCGCCATCGCGCGCGGGGCGGTGGTGCCGGTGCGGATCAGGCTGACCCGGCACGGCCCCTGGTTCGCCTCGGCCACCAGGGTTTCCAGTGCATGCCCGAGCCGGGTCAGGATCGCGGGATCGGTATCGCGGAACTGGAACACCATTTCCGCCCCTCCAGGGACGATGCTGGGGGCGCCGGGGTCGAGGGTGATCTGGCCCGTGGTCCAGACCGTGCGGTCCGTCCCCAGCGCCGGGAAGCGGTCGTCAATGGCCACCGCCAGCCGCGCCAGCGCCACGCCCGCGTCCTGGCGCCGCGCCATGCGGGTGGTGCCCGCGTGATTTCGCGCGCCCTCGAACACGATGCGGAACCGCTGGCTGCCGACGATCGCCGTGACGATGCCGATACGATCGCCGGTGCGTTCCAGTTCGGCCCCTTGCTCGATATGCGCTTCCAGGTAGCCGAGGTAGCGTGCCGGGTCGCCCGTGATCCGTTTTTGCCCGCTCCATCCGGCTTGCTGTAACGCCGCGCGCAGGGGGGTGCCGTCCTCGCGGCGGGTAAGAGTGTCGATTTCCGCTTCGGGCAGCAGGCCGCAGAAGGAGCGGCTGCCGAGGAAGGCGCCGAAATGGCCTTCCTCGTCGCACCAGGCGGCCACGTCGATGCCGCGGCCCAGGGTGCGGGCGGCTTCGAGGGCGTAGAGGACGCCCATGGCGCCGTCGAGCCAGCCGGCGTGGGACTGGGTTTCCAGGTGGCTGCCCATCAGCAGTTTGCGGCCGGGTGAGGGGTCGTGGCCGAACACATTGGCGATGCCGTCGATGCTGGCGGTCAGTCCGGCCCCGGTCAGTTTCTGGGCCAGCCAGTGGCGGGAGCGGATGTCGTCCGGGGATAGCGTGGGGCGGTGGACGCCGGTCTTGTACTCGCCGATCTGGCGCAGGGTGTGCAGGTCGGCCAGCAGGCGGGCGGCGTTGATCGTGGGCATGGTCGCTCCTGGGTTCCGCCGCGGTGGGGTTTCGCCACTGTGGGATTTCGCCACTGGGGGGTTTCGCCACGGCGCGGCAAAGCATCACCGTAAGGCGCGCGCGAGGGCGAAGGCAAGAACGGCGCCCGCCGGATGACGCCCAGGTTTGGAGGGTGGTGGCGGGGCCGCATGGCGATCAGCGGTTGGATGGAGTCGTTCTCGGCTTCGTGCTGCCCGTTTTCCGGTGTCCGTCTGGAAAGTCCGCGTGTGTCCATGCCGCCGGAAGGCTTTACCACGGAGGTCACGGAGAACCACGAAGGCGCACGGAGAAGGAAAGAATCGTGCCCCGTGCCTGTTCGCGCGGGACGGACCTCCGTGTGTCTCCGTGGTCCTCCGTGAACTCCGTGGTGAAATTCTTACTCCTGTCAGCCCGCCCGGACTTTCCGGACAGGCTCCGGGAAACGGGCGACTCCCCCCGGCCGGACAGCCATGCGAACCACCGCCCGCCGCATTGTCATCAATCCTTCATGGAACTGTCACACAGGCTTCACCCTTCGCCCTTACACACCCCGCATCAACGCAAGGCAATCCGCATGAGACTCGCCACCACCGTCCTGGCCCTCAGCCTCGGCGTCCTTCCGTTCGCCACCCTCGCCCAACCCATCACCGGCGCGGGCGCCACCTTCCCGGCGCCGGTCTACGCGAAATGGGGCGAGGCCGCGAAAGCCGCCCTCGGCATCGAACTGAACTATCAGGCGATCGGCTCCGGCGGCGGCCAGAACCAGATCCTCAACCGCACGGTGGACTTCGGCGCCTCCGACGCCCCCATGGACCCGGCCAAACTGGAGGCGGGCAAACTGCTGCAATTCCCCAGCGTCATGGGCGCGGTGGTGGTGATCGTGAACCTGCCCGGCATCGCCTCCAACCAGATCAAACTGACCGGCGAGACCCTGACGGACATCTACGCCGGCAAGATCACCAAATGGAACGACCCGCGGCTGGTGGAACTGAATCCCGGCCTTACCCTGCCCGCCCTCGCCATCGCGCCGGTCTACCGGGCGGACGGGTCGGGCACCACCTTCGTGTTCGCCTCCTACCTCTCCGCCATGAGCCCGGAATGGAAGGAGAAAACCGGCGCCGCGACCAGCGTGAAATGGCCCGCCGGCACGGGCGCCAAAGGCAATGACGGTGTCTCCGCCACAGTGGCCAACATCAAGGGCTCCATCGGCTACGTCGAGAGCGCCTTCGCCAGCCAGAACAAACTCACCACCACGCGATTGCGCAACCGGGAGGGCGCCTTCGTCTCCCCCACCGCCGCCGCCTACGCCGCCGCCGCCGCCAGCGGCGACTGGACCAGCGCGAAACATTTCGCGGTCAGTCTTATCAACCAGCCTGGCGCCGCAAGCTGGCCGATCGTGTCCGCCACCTTCATCCTGCTGCCAAAAGACCCGAAAGACCCCGCCCGCGCCGCCAACGTCACGAAGTTCTTCGACTGGGCTTACAAAAGCGGCGATCCGATCGCCGCCAGCCTCGAATACATCGCCCTGCCCAATGCCGTGAAAGACGCCGTGCGCAAGGCCTGGGCAGCGGAAATCAAGTGAGCGCCACGGCACAAGCCGCGCCACCGGCGGGCGCGCGCCGGAACGCGGGCCCTGGAGACACGATTTTCGCCGCTGTGGCCCACCTGTCCGGCATTTTCGTGCTCGTGGTGCTGGGGGCCATCATCGCGGCGCTCTTCATCGGCGGATCGAAAGCCTTCCTCACCTTCGGCGCCGCCTTCCTGACCTCGGACGACTGGGATCCGGTACAAGAAAGTTTCGGCGCCCTCGTCCCAATCTTCGGCACCATCGTCACCGCGATCCTGGCGCTGCTGATGGCTGTGCCGCTGGCCTTGGGGATCGCGTTCTATCTGACCGAACTGGCGCCGCGATGGCTGCGCCAGCCGGTCGGCACCGCGATCGAGCTGCTCGCCGCCGTGCCGTCCATCATCTACGGCATGTGGGGCTTCTTCGTGATCGTGCCGCTCATGTCGCGATACGTGCAACCGGCGGTCATCGGCACCGTCGGCGAATTGCCCTGGATCGGCCCGTTCTTCCAGGGACCGCCCTTCGGCACCGGCATCCTGACCGCTTCCCTGATCCTGGCGGTCATGGTCATCCCTTTCATCGCCGCCACCATGCGCGATGTCTTCGACACCGTGCCCGCCGTTTACAAGGAATCCGCCTACGGTCTGGGCTGCACCACCTGGGAAGTGATGCGCTCCATCGTCATCCCCTATACCCGCGCCTCCGTCGTCGGCGGCATCATGCTGGGTCTGGGCCGCGCCCTGGGCGAAACGATGGCGGTGACGTTCGTCATCGGCAACACCAACCGCATCGCCACGTCGGTGTTCGGACCAGGCAACACCATCGCCTCCATCATCGCGCTGGAGTTTCCGGAAGCCGAGACCGGCAGCCTTAAACTCTCCTCGCTCCTGGCCCTGGGCCTGAGCCTGTTCGTGATCGCCTTCATCGTGCTGGCGATTTCCCGTACCCTGCTCAAACCAGGGCTCAAGGCATGAGCGCCACCACCGTCCTCTCTGGTCCCGCCAAGGACATGCCCGCCAAGGACATGAATGCCGCGCTGTCCCTGGGCCGGCAACGCAAACGCACCAACAGGCTGGTCAAGGCCAGTTGTGTCGCCGCCACTGTCCTTGGCCTGATCTTTCTCGCCTCCATCCTCTCCACGCTTCTGTGGCGCGGCATCGGCGGGCTGAGCCTGACGGTGTTCACCACATCCACCCTGCCGCCAGGCTCGCATGGCGGTTTGTTGAACGCCATCGCCGGCACCTTGATCCAAACCGTACTGGGCGCCGCGATCGGCACGCCCATCGGTTTGATGGTGGGCACCTATCTCGCCGAATACGCCCGTGATTCCGCCCTGGGCAACGCGGTGCGGTTCGTTTCCGACATCCTGTTATCGGCGCCTTCCATCCTGATCGGCCTGTTCGTCTACCAAATCGTGGTATCTCCGTTCGGCGGCTTCAGCGGCATCGCCGGGTGCATCGCCCTGGCGCTGATCGTCATCCCGATCGTCATCCGCACCACCGAGGACATGCTCCGCCTCATCCCTTCCACCTTGCGCGAAGCGGTGATCGGCCTTGGCGCCCCGAAATGGAAGATGATCGTCCTGGTCTGTTACCGCGCGGCACGGCAGGGCATCGTCACCGGCATCCTGCTGGCCATCGCCCGCATCTCCGGCGAAACCGCGCCCCTGCTGTTCACCAGCCTGGGCAACCTTAACTGGTCCACCAGCCTGACAAAGCCCATGGCCAGCCTGCCCGTCACCATCTACCAATACGCCGGTTCCGCCTTCCAGGACTGGGTGGACCTCGCCTGGGCGGGCGCGCTGCTGATCACCGCCGCCGTGCTCGCCGTCAATATCGTCGCCCGCACCCTGCTCCGGGGTGGCAAGTGAGGATGAAATGAGTGCCACCATGGATACCACGCAGAGCTTCGGCGGCGTTCAGGCCCGTGCCGCCACGAGCATGAACGACGCGAAAATCTCCATCCAGAACCTGGAGTTTTTTTACGGCGATCATCGCGCGCTGAAAGGCGTCACCCTGGCGCTGCCAGACCGTCAGGTGACGGCCATGATCGGTCCGTCCGGCTGCGGCAAATCCACGCTGCTGCGGGTGCTGAACCGGATGTACGACCTCTATCCAGGACAAAGAGCCACCGGCGAGGTCATGATGGACGGTCAGAACATCATCGCGCCCGGCACCGACCTTAACATGTTGCGTGCGCGCATCGGCATGGTGTTCCAGAAACCCACGCCCTTCCCGATGACCATTCATGAGAACATCGCGTTCGGCGTGAAGCTGCATGAGAAACTCACGAAATCGCACATGGACGAGCGGGTCGAATGGTCGCTCACCCGCGGCGCGCTGTGGGCCGAGGTCAAGGACCGGCTCCACACCTCCGCGATGGGCCTGTCGGGCGGGCAGCAACAGCGCCTGTGCATCGCGCGCACCATCGCCGTGCGGCCGGAAGTGATCCTGCTCGATGAGCCGACCAGCGCCCTCGACCCGATCAGCACGCTGAAGATCGAGGAGCTGATCGACGAACTGAAGAAAGACTTCACCATCGCCATCGTCACGCACAACATGCAGCAGGCCGCGCGCTGCGCCGATCAGGTGGCGTTCTTCTACCTGGGCGAAATGGTGGAAGTGGCGCCCGCGGCGCGGTTGTTCACCGCGCCCAGGGAAAAACGCACGCAGGATTATGTCACCGGCCGGTTTGGCTGATCCAGACCGGTTTGGCTGATCCAGAAAGGACGATATGTCATGCCGGAACAATCGGAACACCTGGTTAAAAGCTTCGATCAGGATCTGAAACGCCTCACCGACATGCTGGTCCGCATGGGCGGCATGGTCGAAACCCAGGTGGCCCATGCCACCGGGGCCATGATCAACCGCGATGCCGAGGCCGCCGCGCGCGCGGTCGAGGAAGACGTGAAAGTCGATGCGCTGGAGCGGGAGATCGAACAATACGTCATCCGCATGCTGGCCCTGCGCCAGCCCATGGCCGCCGATCTGCGCCTGGTCGTGGCCGCGTTGAAAGTCACCGGCGATCTGGAACGCATCGGCGATTACGCGGCCAATGTCGCCAAACGCAGCATCGTGCTGGCGCAATTC
>JAYVCG010000130.1:0-5660 GCA_043750075.1 Acetobacteraceae bacterium
TCCGGCAAGGTCGCCCTCGTCACCGGCGCGGGCAAGAACATCGGCAAGGCCATCGCCCTCGATCTCGCGCGCCACGGCGCTTCCGTCATCGTCAACGGCCGCGCCGACCGCGCCCTGATCGACGCCACGGTGGCCGAGATCAACCAGGCGGGCGGCCAGGCCATCGGCGCCCTCGCCGACGTGACGAAGCCCGAGGAGGTCGCCCGCATGATGGACGCCGCCATGGCCCGCTTCGGCGGCCTCGACATCGTGGTCAGCAACGCGGGCCTGCGGCGTCAGACATCCTTCCTCGACATGAGTTTCGCCGAGTGGCGGGAAATCCTGTCCGTGGCGCTCGACGGGGCCTTCGTGCTGATGAAGGCCGCCGTGCCGCACATGATCCCGCGCGGCGGCGGGGCGCTGGTGTCGCTGTCCGGCATCTCGACCCATGTGGGCACGCCGAACCGTTGCCACGTCTCCGCCTCCAAGGCCGGGCTGGAGGGGCTGATGCGCGCCCTGGCGATCGAACTCGCGCAATACCAGATCACCTGCAACTGCGTCGCCCCCGGCGCCGTGGACACCGTGCGCGGCCCCACCGCCGGCGCCATCCCCGGCACCCTCGCCGATCGCGGCATTCCCCTGGGCCGCAAGGCCTCGGTGAACGAGATTTCCGCCGCCGTGCGCTATCTGGCCGGGCCGGATGGGCGCTATGTCACCGGACAGGTGCTGCATGTGAACGGCGGCGTGTACCTGACGTGACCGGACGCCGGCCGGTCTGATGTTCATCGCGGAAAGGAGTGTCTCATGCGGACCCTGACAACGACACCGATGGCGGATTTTTCCGCGCTTGCACGGCATGTTCCGGCGCTGGTCCTGCTCGTGTTCGGCGTGGTGATGCTGTATGGCGCTGGTTTCGTGAACAGCGCCGCCGTCCACAACGCGGCGCATGATACCCGTCACGCGACCGGGTTTCCCTGTCATTGATGGCGTTGGTGATGCCCATGGGGCGCTGCCCCATGACCCCGCCAGGAGGCTTTGCCTCCTGGACCTCCACCAAAGGCGGGGCCTTTGGAAACCACTTCATGGAGTGGGTTCAGGGGACAGGCCGTCATGCGAAGCGTGCCAGGGCATGACGCGCAGGCCCGGTCTTTCTTCCTCGCCGCCATGACCCATTTCCGCCGCCTGATGATCGCCGCCATCCTGGCCGGTTCCCTCGCGGGCCTGCTTCTGTTCGCGGTCCAGCATTTCACGATCATCCCCCTGATCGACACCGCTGAACGCTTCGAGGAAGCCGCCGCGCACGCCGGTCACAACCACGCGCCAGGCGAACACGCGCACGAGGACGAAGGCTGGCAGCCCGCCCCCGGCTTCCAGCGCGTCAGCCTCACCGCCCTGACCACCCTGCTGAGCGGCATCGGTTTCGCCGCCGTCCTGCTCGCCGCCATGAGCCCGCGCGTCCCGCCACGCCCCACCCTGCTCTGGGGCGTACTGTGGGGCCTCGCCGGCTTCACCTGTTTCATCCTCGCCCCCGCCCTGGGCCTGCCGCCCAGACCGCCCGGCGCGGTGATGGGCGATCTGCACGCGCGCCAGCTCTGGTGGACGGGCACGGTGCTGGCGACCGCCGCCGGGTTGTGGGTCATCACCAGCCCAGGGAAAGCCTGGTGGATCAGGGCCGCCGGTCTGACGATCCTGCTGCTCCCCCATCTCCTCGGCGCCCCCGGACCGAACGGAACCCCCGACGGAGCGGATGTCATCCCACCGGCGTTGCTGCGTGATTTCCTGTGGATGTCCCTGGCCACCAACCTGCTGTTCTGGCTCGCGCTGGGGGCATTGTGCGGCTTTCTGTGGGGCCGCCAGAGCAAGGTCCGCGCCGCGTCCGGCCCTCCGGTCTGAGCGCCGCGCGCCAGCGTCATGACCCGTGAACCAGCCATCCATGGCCAGATCCGCCGACATGACAAGCCATGCTCCATCCACACGACACTCCGTGAAAACGGAATGACCCTCGCGGGCATCCTCTGGCGCCATGCCATGGCAAAAGGAGGCAAGCTTCACCACGAAGACGCAGGGATTTCTCCATGCATCCAAGAGAGTATACTCCGTTCATGCGAAAACCCGGAAAACCGGGATTTGCCGGCACGCGCGTACGCCCGGCGCTCGTGCCTGGATCACGGTCAAAGAAAATATCACCACAAAGGCACAAAGACACAAAGAAATTCCTTTGCATCCCATGAGGTATCTTTGTGTCTTTGTGCCTTTGTGGTGATATTTCTGTCTTTCCACCCGCACGGCTCGGACGCGCGCGCGAGGATCATGCGGCTTCTCCGTTTTCCGGATTTTCGCGTGAACGGGGTATATCTCCGTGCCTCTGTGTCTCCGTGGTGAAGCTTTCGCGTGCCGCGGCCTAAAAAGAACAGCGGAACATACACGCGCCGTTCACGCCCGGCGCCACTCGGGTTCGCGTGTGAACGGCGTAGGCTCACCTAACGGCAAGGAAGAAAAACCATGGATCGTCTCAAGGGAAAAATCATCCTGATCAGCGGCGGCGCACGCGGCCAGGGCGCGGCCGAGGCCAGGCTCTGCGCCGCCGAGGGCGCGCGTGTCGTCATCGGCGACGTGCTGGAAACCGAGGGCAAGGCCCTGGCCGCCGAACTCAACGGCGCGGCGGTGTTCGTGAAACAGGACGTGACGCGGGAGGAAGACTGGGACGCGGCGATCCAGGCGGCGGCCCAACTCGGCGGCCTGCATGGCCTGATCAACAACGCGGGGATTTATCAGCCCGCCACGCTGATGGACACCGATGCCGCGCTGTTCGAGCGGCACATGCGGATCAACCAGCTTGGCTGTTTCCTCGGCATGAAGGCCGTGGTGCCGCTGATGGAACAATCCGGGGGAGGATCGATCGTGAACATTTCCTCGGTCGCGGGGTTGCGCGGCTCACCGGGCGCCATCGCCTACAGCGCCACGAAATGGGCGTTGCGCGGCATGACCAAGGCCGCCGCCGCCGATCTGGCGATACGCAAGATAAGGGTGAACTCGATCCATCCCGGCCCGATCGACACCGACATGCTGAAAATCCGCACACCGGAACAAAACGCCGAACGGCTGCAAAGGGTGCCGATGCACCGCATGGGCACGGCGGAGGAAGTGGCGAACCTCGTGCTGTTCCTGCTGTCGGACGAGAGCGGCTACATCACCGGGGCGGAGGTCGCCATCGACGGCGGCGCGACGCTGTAGGGAACGCCGCGCCGCTTTCCTGGCCGCCAGGTCCGCTTTCACACGGAGGACGCGGGAGTCTACAGAGGTCACGGAGATTGGCTCGTGCCTCGCGTGGTTCCCCTTCTCCGTGCCCTTCGCGTGCTCCGCGTCCTGCGTGATGCGGCGGAGTATGCCGCGCGCACGGACGGAGCCCGCCCTCAGATCACCTTCCGGCCCCGCAACGCCGCGATCTCCGCCGCCGAATACCCCAGCCCGCTCAGCACCGCCGCGTTGTCCGCCCCGAGGTCCGGCGCGATGCCGATCCGCGCCGGTGTCTCGGAGAAATGCCACGGCGAGCCATGTACTTTCAGTGTCTTCCCATACTTCGGATATGCGATCTCAGTAACGTATCCGTTGGCCAGCACGTCGGGATCGTTCGATGCCTCCAGCAGCGTGTTGATCGGCGCCGAGACGATGTCGGCGGCGCGCAGCCGCGCCACCCAGTCGTCGCGCGCGCCGGTCGCGAACAGCCGGTCCAGCAGCCGCAGCAACGCCGTCCGCTGTTCCTCTGACGAAACGATCACGCCGAGATCGCCGAACCCCGCCTGGTCCAGCGTCTCGAAGAACCCGAGCGCGGTCATCGCTTCCCGCCAGACGCGGTTGCCGTTCAACTGGAACACCAGCGGCTTGCCCGCGCCATCGTTGAAACTGGCGCTGATGCCCGGACGCGCGGGCGTGCCGGTGACACGCGCCTGGCCCGTGACCGGGTTCTGGTTCCGCCACATCGCCGTGGTCAGCGTCCAGCCCATCAACCGCATTTGCCCGCCCAACAGCGAGCAATCGACCTTCTGCCCCACCCCCGTCGCCCGCGCATGGGTCAGCGCCGCCAGCGCCCCGCCAAACGCCAGGATCGCGCAGGTTTCATCCGCCACCGAGACAATCCCGGTGCGCAACGGTTCACCCGGCGTCGAATACGCTTCCGCGATGCCGCCAAGCGCCTGCGCCATGGCGTCCGTGCCCGGCAAATCCGCGTGCGGTCCATGCGGACCGTAACCGGAAATCGAGACATACACCAATTTCGGGTTGATCTTCCGCAGCTCCTCATACCCAAACCCGTTCTTCTCCGCGGCGCCGGGCCGGAAGTTCTGTCCGAAGATGTCCGCCACCGCGACGAGTTTCCGCAGAATCTCCCGTGCCTCCGGCGTTTTCAGGTTCAGCGTGACGCTTTTCACGCCGCGATTGTTGGTTTCGAAATATGTACTCGGCATGTCTGGCAGCACGCTGGTGGCGCGGGAGGCGTCGCCCATTTCCGGCACCTCGATCTTGATCACCTCGGCGCCGAGGTCGGCCATCAGCATGTACGGCACCGTCCCCGCCTGCGCCGTGGAACAGGCGACGACTTTCACGCCCTGGAGAGGTCCGTGCGATTTTCGATGCGGTTCCGTCATGTGCGATCTCCCCTTGTCCGGTCCATGTTACCTCGCCCGGAGGCACGGGTCATGCCAACCTCCGGCCCGCCATTATTCCTGCCTCTCATCCCCACCGGCCATCTTGTCTTCATCTGTGTTCATCATCTTCAAAAAAAAGCCTCCCGTCGCGCGGGCACTGGCGGAAAAAGGGGAGCCCCCTTCCACCGTCCGAGCGGGGGAGGGACGCATTTTTTGGAAGATGATGAACACAGATGAACGCGGATGAAGACAAGATGGCCGGTGCGGGGTGAGGGATGGGAAGGGCGAGCCGGTGGGGTGGCCAGGGCGAGGTATGGGTCATGGCGGTGCTTTCATGGGCGCACGGAGGGAGTCGTGATCCGTTTGATGCTCGAAATCATCCGCGCGATCATGGAAATTCCCCGGCCTTCCCTCACCCCCGAAAGAACACCGCCGACACCACCACCAGCACCGGCACCATCACCAGCGCCGCGCGCGGCATGAACGCCACAAATCCCGGCATCCGCACGCCGCGGTGCACGGCGACGCCGCGCGGCATCAGGTTCGGCGCGTTGCCGATATAGGTCAGACCGCCGAACATCACCGTCCCCGCCGAGATCGCCCGCAGCGCGCCAGTCTGGCCCGGCGTCATCGCCTCGGGGTGAATGCCGGCCAGATCGAAGAACACCAGATAAGCCGGAGCATTGTCGAGAAACGCCGATAACAGCCCGGTCATCCAGAACATCGTCAGCGGCCGTGTCTCCCCCGCTCCATCCACGGTCTGGCGCAACAGGAGCGAGACGGGTTCAAGGGTGATGAAGATGCCCGCGAACAAGATCGCCACCTCCAGCATCGGATGCCAGGAGAAATCGTTCGCCTGACGCACGGCGCGCGGGGTGATCCACCAGGACAGCGCCCCCACCACGACCGCCGTGAGCACGGGCGAGCCAGGCAGCACCACCCAGAGCGTCCGGGCGCTCGATTGCATCAGCGTGTCCCCCCCTTTACCGTGGCGCGTGCAGCACGGGGGCCGATCGCGATGGACATGACGGGTGAGCG
>JAYVCG010000131.1:0-19944 GCA_043750075.1 Acetobacteraceae bacterium
TTCCCACGGGCGCAGCGGGCTGACGAAGATGTGGCCAAGGTTGCGCGACCAGACTTCCTCCAGGAACGAGATCGCCATGCCCATCTGGCTGCGCAGCGCCACTTCCCACAGCAGCACTCCGCCCAGAAGCGCCGAGGCCGCAACCGCCGCGCCCCCGCCCAGACGGCCGGCGAGGAAACTGACGGTGAAGCCCCAGATGCACATGCCAAGCACGGGCCAGTAGGCGAGTTCCAGCAGCCGCGGCCAGGAGCGGCGATACAGCGCGAGATGCCGGTACATCAGCCCCCAGATGCGGCGGAGCGAGGCATTCATGCCGGGATCGCCTGGCGGCGGTCGCGGGCGATGTCGAGGAACACTTCCTCCAGGTCGTCGCGGCCATAGCGGTCGAGCAGGTCCTGGGGACTGCCGCGGTCCACCACCCGCCCCTGTTTCAGCATCAGAACGTGGGAACACAGACGCTCGACCTCGGCCATGTTGTGGCTGGCGAGCAGAATGGCGCAGCCGGTTTCCGCCCGGTACCGCTCCAGCCAGGTCCGCACCATGTCGCCGGTGTCGGGGTCGAGGCTGGCTGTGGGTTCGTCCAGCAGCAGCAGTTCGGGCTGGTTGATCAGCGACTTCGCCAGGGCGACGCGGGTTTTCTGGCCCGCCGACAATGCCCCCGACGGACGGTCAAGCAAGGCTTCCAGATCCAGTTCCCCGGCGAGGCGGGCGATGCGGCCCTCAATGTCGCGGACATTGTAAAGGTGTCCGTAGACGCGCAGGTTTTCCCGCACCGACAGCCGGTGCGGCAGGGCGACATAGGGCGAGGAGAAGTTCATCCGCGCCAGCGCCGCGAACCGGTCGCGCAGCATGTCGTGACCGAGGATCCGGATCGAACCCGAGGTCGGCAGCAGCAGGCCCAGAAGCATGGCGATGGTGGTGGTTTTGCCCGCGCCGTTGCCGCCCAGGAGGCCAACCGTGGCGCCGGCGGGGGCGGCGAAGGTGATGCCATCGACCGCGAGCACCTCGCCATAGCGTTTGGTGAGGCCCTGGACCTCGATCACGTTGGCGCGGGAGGTGTTCATGGGTGTCCGGTTAAACGATTTCAGGGGAAGCTGAAACCTGGGCATGTCTGGTCAGCGGCAGGGGACTGGCTGAAGGAAGGCCGGGGCTTTGCCCCCTATGCGTCCGGTTAAGACCCAGAGGGAGTAGCTTCCTCTTCCCCGCCGGGTGCGATTGGGCTGGCCATGTCCCATCCTTCAATGGCTTCATCCGCGCCGCTCCCGCCTTGTGCGGGGGATCTCTCGCGGCACGGTGCCTGGACAGATCCCCCGGTCAGGCCGGGGGATGACGGTTTGGGAAAATACCGCCCATGCCCCGGCCTTATCCTGACGCCCATGGGGCAACGCCCCTTGGCCGGCGGAGCCAGGCGTCACGCCGCCTCCGCCAACACCCCATTGATGGTCAGCCCCTTCCCATCGGCGGAGACATGCACGGTCTCCCCTTCCCTCACCCCGCCCTCCAGGATCATCCCGGCGAGCGGGTTCTGCAGCGCCCGCTGAATGACGCGCTTCAAAGGCCGCGCGCCATACACACTGTCATACCCCTCATTGCCCAACCACGCGGTGGCCGCCTGATCGAGGTCCAGCCCGATCTTGCGATCCGCCAGCAACGCCTTCAACCGGATCAACTGGATCGCCACGATATTGGCCATGTCGGCGCGTTGCAGACGGCGGAACAGGATGATCTCGTCCAGCCGGTTGAGGAATTCCGGCCGGAAATGCGCCCGGACGAACTGCATCACCTCGCCCTGCACCATCGCCGCCGGCTGCCCCTCGGGCTGGTTCGCCAGCACATCGGAGCCGAGGTTGGAGGTCAGCACGATGATGGTGTTCTTGAAGTCCACGGTGCGGCCCTGGCCATCAGTCAGACGGCCATCGTCCAGCACCTGGAGCAGCACGTTGAACACATCCTCGTGCGCCTTCTCCACCTCATCGAACAGGATCACCTGATAAGGACGGCGGCGCACCGCCTCGGTCAGCACACCGCCCTCGTCATAGCCGATATAACCCGGCGGGGCGCCGATCAGGCGGGAGACGGCATGCTTCTCCATGAACTCGCTCATGTCGATGCGCACCATCGCCTTTTCGTCGTCGAACAAAAATTCGGCCAGCGCCTTGGCCAGTTCGGTCTTGCCCACGCCGGTCGGGCCGAGGAACAGGAAACTGCCGATCGGCCGGTTCGGGTCCTGCAAGCCCGCGCGGGCACGGCGCACCGCGTTGGCGACGGCCTTCAGCGCGTCTTCCTGGCCGACCACCCGCTCACGCAGCTTGTCTTCCATGCGCAGCAGCTTCGACCGCTCCCCTTCCAGCATCTTGTCCACCGGCACGCCGGTCCAGCGTGAGACGACGGCGGCGATGCCCTCCTCGGTCACGGCCTCGTTCACCAGCTTGCCGTTGCCCGCTTCCTTCAGATGAAATTCCAGCGCCGGAATGACGCCATAGACCAGTTCCGAGGCGCGGGTCAGATCGCCGTTGCGCTGCGCCACTTCCGCCTCGCCGCGCGCCTGATCCAGCCGTTCCTTCAGCTTCTGGGTTTCCTGCAACTGATCCTTCTCGGCCTTCCAGGACGCCGTCATGGCGTTGGCTTTTTCCTCCAGACCGGCGAGTTCCTTTTGCAGTTTGCCCAGCCGGTCGCGTGAGGCGGTGTCGCTTTCCTTGGCCAGCGCCACTTTCTCGATCTTCAACTGGATGACCCGGCGGTCGAGTTCGTCCAGCGCCTCCGGCTTGCTGTCCACCTGCATCCGCAGACGGCTGCCCGCCTCATCCATCAGGTCGATCGCCTTGTCGGGCAGGAAACGGTCGGTGATGTAGCGGTTCGACAGCGTGGCGGCGGCGACCAGCGCGCCATCGGTGATGCGCACGCCGTGATGCAGCTCGTATTTCTCCTTGATACCCCGCAAAATGCTGATCGTGTCGGCGACCGAGGGTTCGCCCACGAACACTGGCTGGAAGCGCCGCGCCAGCGCCGCGTCCTTCTCCACATGCTTGCGGTATTCGTTCAGTGTGGTGGCGCCGATGCAATGCAGCGTGCCGCGGGCCAGTTCGGGCTTGATCAGGTTGGAGGCGTCCATCGCACCATCCGCCTTGCCCGCGCCGACCAGCGTGTGCATCTCGTCAATGAACAGGATGATCTGGCCATGCGCGGCCTCGATCTCCTTCAGCACGGATTTCAGCCGCTCCTCGAATTCGCCGCGGTATTTCGAGCCCGCGACCATGGCGCCAAGATCAAGGGAAAGCAGTTGCTTACCCTTCAACGCCTCCGGCACGTCGCCGTTGACGATGCGCAGCGCGAGCCCTTCGACGATCGCGGTCTTGCCCACGCCGGGTTCGCCGATCAGCACCGGATTGTTCTTGGTGCGGCGGGCGAGCACCTGGATGGCGCGGCGGATTTCCTCATCCCGGCCAATCACCGGGTCGAGTTTTCCCTCCCGCGCGATGGCGGTCACGTCGCGGGCGTATTTCTTCAGCGAGTCGAAACTGGCCTCGGCGTTCGCGCTATCGACCTTGCGGCCCTTGCGGATGTCCGCCACCGCCTTGTCCAGCGCCTGCGCCGACACACCCGCCGCTTTCAGCGCCTTCCCGGCCGGAGTGTCGGACGCGGCGAGCGCCACCAGCACCCGGTCCTGCGCCACGAACTCATCGCCTGCCTTGGTCGCGGTCTGTTGCGCGCCATCCAGTACCCGCACCAGTTCCGGCGTGACCTGCGGCTGACCCGCGCCGCCGCCCTGCACCTTGGGAAGACGCGCGATCTCCGCCTCCACCGCCGTCAGCGCGGCCTTGGGATCGCCATTGGCGGCGCGGATCAGCCCCGCGGCGGCGCCTTCCTCATCATCCAGCAAGGCCTTGAGCAGATGTTCCGGCGTGATCCGCTGATGGAATTCGCGGATGGCGATGGTGCTGGCGGCCTGAAGAAAACCACGGGCCCGTTCGGTGAATTTTTCAATGTCCATTCTCATGTCCCTGTTACTGAGGCGACCGGCCTTTCCCATCCCTGACAGGCGATGGCATCCTTGACCTTGTCCTGGATCTGGGTCGGGCCTATCCGGGCCTCAAGAGGGAGTACGTCATGCGTGTCGAATATCTGTACCGCTATCCGGTCAAGGGTCTGACGGCCGAGGCGCTGGAGGAAGCCGAGGTCGAGGCGGGCGGCTGCATTCCCTGGGACCGCGCCTTCGCCCTGGCGCAGGGCGACGCGGGCTTCGACCCCGCCGCGCCCGCCTGGTTGCCCAAGGCCAACTTCATGTGCCAGGCCCGCAACGCGAAAATCGCCGCCCTCGCCTCGGTGTTCGAGCCGCGCGACGGCACCCTGACCATCCGCGCCCCGGACGGCGTCACCCTGTCCGAGAATGCCTTGTCCATTTCGGGCCGCGCCAGGATCGCCGCCTTCCTGACCGCGTATCTCGGCGAGGAAGCCCGCGGCGCTCCCGCCTTCCAGCATGTCGCCGGCCATTCGTTCTGCGATCAACGCGAGCAGGTGGTCAGTCTGATCAACATGGCCAGCCTGCACGATTACGAGGCCAAAGTGGGCGCCCGCCGCCATCGCCGCCGCTTTCGCGCCAATGTCTGGTTCAGCGGCGCTCCCGCCTGGTCCGAACGCGCCTGGGTTGGCCAGGAAATCCAGTTGGGCGGCGCCGTGCTGCGGATCACCAGGGGGATCGTGCGCTGCCCAGCGACCGAGGTGAACCCGGAAACCGCGCAACGCGACGCTGATCCGGTGGCGGAATTGCGCGGCCTCTATGGCCATACTGAACTCGGCATTCACGCGCGGGTGATCGAGAGCGGCCGTTTCGCCGTGGGGGATTCGATCGAATTGCTGGGGGCCTGAAAAGGCGAAGGCGGCGTGGCCTTGGGCAAGGCCGCGCCGCCATTGTTCATCGCCAGTCACCTCACATCCAGCGCTGAGTCCTGGGCGGGACCCTGTGAAGTGTCAGAACGGCCTCAATGGGGAGAGGCGCGAGGCAGTCCTGACAACGCCGGAGTGGGCGGGTAGCCAAGGTGTTGGGGATCACCTTGGGATGATTAATTAGTGCAGTTCGGACATGGTGTCAACGTTAAAAATAAATATTTTGTCTAAAATTATACAAAACTTCTTTTGACACCCCTGGATCCCCCCAGGCCATGATGCTTTCAACCACGGATCATGCCCTGTCGGCCATCCGGGATGCGAGGGAGCACTTTCAGCGGCCCCACACCATGGAAAACGTGATGGGTTCCATCATGGAGGCACAAAGGCAGTCCATTGAATTCAAACGAATATCTCTGTGTCTCTGTGGTGAAGCTTTCCATTGGGAAATCCAGAACCAGTCACTGGTCCATGCACACGCCGGAAAGCACGGGTCCATGGCGTGTTCCAAGCCCTGGCACCCTGATGCCACTATCTCCGGCATTGCCCTGAGCGGAACAAGGACATGACCCATGCGAACCCCCTGTCACGGGCACGTTTCCACAACCTGGGGTAGCAATCAGCGTATCCCCTGTGCCGCGAGAACACCGGAACCCGCGAAACCCCGCCACGCCCGATGGGCTCAGACCTTCCGCTTGTCGTGGACCACGCCGTCACGCCGCAAGGCCGCGATCTCCGCCTCCGAGTAGCCGAGTTCGCCCAGAATTTCCGCGCCGTTCTGGGCGAATTTTGGCGGCGGGCGGCGGGTGCCGCCAGGGGTGCGGCTGAATTTGATCGGCGTGCCGATGCCTTTGTACCAGTCCAGCTCCGTCACCATGGCGCGGTGCGCGGTGTGCGCGGCGGCGGTCGATTGATCGACGGGCAGCACCGGACCGGCGGGGACGCCATTCTGGATCAGCCGCAATGCGATCTCGTTACCATCATGTTCAGCGAAGGCGGCGCGCAGGGTCTCGGTCAGGGCCACGCGGTTGACATTGCGCGCGCCATTGTCGGCGTAACGCGGGTCGCCGGCCATTTCCGGTTGCCCCAGCAACTCGCACAGCTTTCGAAATTGCCCGTTATTGCCGCTGGCGATGAAGATGTCGCAGGTCCGCGTGGGATATTTGTCGTAAGGCACCAGGTTCGGATGCGGGTTGCCGGTGCCCATCGGGCGTTTGTCGTTGAGGAAGAAATTCGCCGCCTGCGGGTGCAGCAGGGCCATGCCGCAATCATACAGCGTCATGTCGAGATATTGTCCCTGTCCCGACACAGTCCGCTCGTGCAGCGCCATGAGGATGCCGACGGCGGAATACAGCCCCGTGCCCATGTCCACGATCGCCGTGCCGAGGCGCATTGGGCCGGTGGTCTGATCGCCGTTGACGCTCATCAGCCCGGTCATCGCCTGGAGGATCGCGTCATACCCCGGCAGCCCGCCCAATGGCCCGTCGCCGCCAAAGCCGGAGATGCGGCAATGGATCAGGCGGGGGAAGCGTTTCCCCAGCACCTCATGATAGCCGAGGCCCCAGCGTTCCATGTCGCCCGGCTTGAAGTTCTCGATCAGGATGTCGGCGTCTTCCAGCATCCTCAGGATGATCGCCTGACCTTCCGGCTTGCGCAGATCGACCGCCATCGCCCGCTTGTTGCGGTTGACGCCGATGAAATAACTGGCATCGCCCTCGTGGAACGGCGGGCCCCAGTCGCGCACCTCATCGCCCTGGGGCGGCTCGACCTTGACCACATCGGCGCCGTGATCGGACAGGATCATCGTGCAATAGGGTCCGCCGAGAACGCGGGTCAGGTCCACGACCTTCAATCCCGCCAGCGCCCCGGCCGACTGGGCCAGCCCCTTGCCGGTGGCACCGGGTTTGCTCGATCCATCCATGGCGGCGGTGCTCCTGTTGCTCGGATGCCGCGTTTAACGCCGGGAGGGGGAGTTTGGCCAGGGGTTCAAATCGTCCCGGACCCTGTCCAGGGCATCACCAGGGGATGGGTTCCAAGGGCCCGGCCCTTGGCGGGTGGTCCAGGAGGGCAGCGCCCTCCTGGTGGGGTGCCGGGGCGAAGTCCTGACTTTCTTCCTTCAGACGATTGCCTGAGGCATCGCCGCGCGCGGAAGCTTTGACAATCGTGAAACGCCTTTCACCCTCAAAATATTCTCGCGGCGCATCATGACCGCCGTATCCGTCCTTGATGCGCTTCCATGAAGGACCGCAGCACGGCGTTCATGCGCGTCAGATGCCCTTTTCCCTGTGCTCTGAACCATTCCAGCACGTCGCTGTCGAGGCGCATGTGAATGGAGGCTTTGCCCGGCGGGGGCATGACGACACGGGCCGAAGCCCAGAAATCCGCGTCCACGGACCGGGCGGGCGCGCTGTCATGGGTTTCCGTCTGGCCCTGGTCACGCTTCTCCTGAAGGTTTTTCAGCGAGAATTGCCTCGTATCGCCGTTTTCCTTCATCATTCACCTTCCATGCGCTGATGATGCGCCGTTTTTCCCCACGCCATGTGTAAGCGATCATGAAGTAATCGCCCTCGACACGGCCCAGGGCACGGTATCTTTGTTCACCGTATGCCATGCGGATATCTTCGGCCTCGATCACGGGACAGAGAAAAATCAGCGCGGCGTCCTGAAAATCAACGCCGTGATCTTCCAGATTGCTGAGCCGTTTGTTCTCATCCCACTCGAAATCCACAGAGCATGGTACACAAATGTGGCCACGCATTCAACTCCCTTCTGCCCTCCGCCCCTGACATGCTTTACACTGTCCTGAGAACGCCCATGCACCAGGACCACGCCATGCCTGACACCTCGCCCTCCGTCGATCTCGCGCCCGGTGTGACCGGGCAACTCCTCGCCGCCATCCGCGCCGTCGTCGGCGATGTTGGGCTGTTGACCGATCCCTCCGACACCGCCGCCGCGTCCGAGGACTGGCGGCGGCTGTACAAAGGCCGCACCCAGGCCGTGATCCGGCCCGCGAACACGGCGGAGGTCGCCGCCGTCATGCGCCTGTGCGCCGAAGCCGGAGTGCCGGTCGTGACGCAGGGCGGCAATACCTCGATGGTCGGCGGCGCGGTGCCCAACGCGGACGGCTCGGAACTGGTGCTCAGCACGGCGCGGCTGAACCGGGTGCGCGACCTCGATCCGGTCGATATGACCCTGACCCTGGAAGCGGGGGTAACGCTGAAAGCCGCCCAAATGGCGGCGGCGGAGAAGGGCTGCCTGCTGCCGCTGTCGATCTCATCCGAGGGCACGGCGCAGATCGGCGGCGTGCTGGCGGTGAACGCGGGCGGCAACAACACCGTCCGGTACGGCAACGCCCGCGATCTGGTGCTGGGACTGGAGGCCGTGCTGCCCGACGGCACCATCTGGAACGGACTGCGCCGGTTGCGCAAGGACAACACCGGCTATTGTCTGCGGCAATTATTCGTCGGCTCCGAGGGCACGTTGGGCATCATCACCGCCGCCGTGCTGAAACTCGTGCCCCAGCCAAGGGAAACCGCCGTGGCGTTCTGCGCGGTGGATACCGCCGCCGCCGCGCTGGAATTGTTCGCCCGCGTGCAGGCGCACGATGCCGCGGCGATCAGCGCGTTCGAGCTGATGTCCGGCCTTGGCACCAGCTTCGTGCTGAAACACATCCCCAACACGGTCCTGCCGCTGGCAAAACCCGCGCCGTTCTACGCGCTGGTGGAACTCGCGACACCGCGTCTCAACGCCGGGCTGCGCGCGTCGCTGGAAACCGTGCTGGAAGCCGCGCTGAACGATGGCGTTGTCCAGGACGCCGCCATCGCGGAATCGGAGGCGCAACGGGCCGCGCTCTGGCGGCTGCGGGAAGAACACTCGGAAGCCCAGAAACGCGAGGGCGCCAGCGTCAAGAACGACGTTTCAGTGCCAGTGTCGAAAGTCCCCGCCTTCATCGCCGAGGCCACCGAAGCCTGTGAGAAACTCATCCCAGGCGTGCGCTGCGTGCCGTTCGGCCACATGGGCGACGGCAACATCCACTTCAACCTCGAACAACCCATCGGCGCCGACCCCGTCTGGTTTCTGGCACAGGACCATGCGATCATGGACGCGGTGAACGAAGTGGTGCGCAAATACGATGGCAGTTTTTCCGCCGAGCACGGGATCGGCAAACTGAAACCCCACATGATGCCCGACTGGCGCGGTGGCACCGAACTCGCGCTGATGCGGCGGATCAAGGACGCGATCGACCCGCATGGACTGATGAACCCTGGCAAAGTGCTTCCCTGACACGAACCGGAGAACGATCATGCTGACCGAACAACAAATCCGCCATTTCCACGAGGAAGGCTATGTGTTCCTTCCCGAGACCTTCACGCCCGAGGAATGCGCCCTGCTGCGCGACGAGGCGCTCGACATCTACCGCCACGACCGCCCCGAGGTCTGGCGCGAAACCTCCGGCGCCCCGCGCACCGCCTTCGCGGCCCACCTCTACAACGACGCCTTCGGCCTGCTCGCCCGCCACCCCCGCATGATCGAGCCGATCGAGCAGGTGTTCGGCGAGCAACTCTACATGCACCAGTTCAAGATCAACGCCAAAGCCTCCTTCACCGGCGACGTCTGGCAATGGCACCAGGACTACGGCACCTGGGCGCGTGACGATGGTATGCCGGAGCCGCGGGCGATGAACATCGCGGTATTCCTCGACGAAGTAATGCCGGTCAACGGACCGCTGATGCTGGTGCCGCGCAGCCACAAGGCGGGCGTTCTGCACGCGGAACATGACACGAAGACGACCTCGTATCCGCTGTGGACGCTGGACGAGGAGACGGTGACGAAACTGGTCGATCAGGGCGGGATCGTCGCACCCACGGGCAAGCCGGGCGGGCTGCTGATGTTCCACGGCAACCTGGTGCATGGCTCGGCGGGAAACATCACGCCGTATCCGCGCAAGATCGTGTATCTGACGCTGAACGCCGTTTCCAATTACATCCGGACGCCGACGCGGGCGGAGTGGATCGCGCACACCGATTTCTCCCCGATCGTGCCGACGGATGAGGGCGCTCTGGGCAGGCTGGCGCGGGAGAGGTCGCGCAAGGCGGCGTGAGAGGTTGGAGCGGCGCGCGGCGGGGGAAACCCGCCGCGTTTTTTCCTTGGGCGCATAAAGCGCGTGTCTTTCTGCTACCAGATTGGCGTGCTGGATTCGTAAGGGATTGTTTGGATGGGCGGCTGTCTACCTTGCGTGTAAGGTGAACGTCAATGATTGGAGGCAGTTAAATGTCGATGTCTAATGCATTACCATGTGAGCAGTACTGTGTGTTCACAGGGATTGTCCACGGCTTTGAAGCTTCCGGAGGTGGCGAGAATTCAAAGCTTTTCTCTTTATACAATAGATGGTGATGATGAAGTATCTCGACTATGCGCGATCCGATTTGAGGTTTCAGACGCGATGTTCGCTGCCATGGCGACGATCGTCGTGGCAGCCTTTTACGCCAAAGCAAAAATCCAGGTGACAAGTTACACAAAAATCGGCGATACCTATTTGGTGAACCTTTTAAGAAATACTTAAGTGCTTGTCCCAACCTTGCAAAATCCATTTTTTCTGGAAGGAGCCAGACGAGCGAACCAGCCTCATACCGGAAATTCAACCAGTTCGTTACCATCCACCCCAAACAGCGAGAAGCCATGAGAGCAGGCGACGAACCTGTTGGCGTGACGGATCAATCAAGGAGAAATGACGAACTGCCCACTCACCGCGCGCCGGTCGAACGGACGCACATGGATTTCAACGGTGCGGCCAAGCGCGGTCAGCCACGCCGCGAGCCGGTCTATGGTCACGCTCTCCATCCTGCCGCGTAGCACCTTCGAGAGTGTCGGCTGATCCGTCTGGCAAAGCGCCGCCGCCGCCTTCTGCGTCAGTTTTCGTTGTCTGATCGTGTCGCTGATCGTGGCGATCAGCGTGCTTTTGACAGTCAGTTCCGCTGCCTCGCCGGCGGAAAATCCCAGATCGGCGAAAACGTCGCCGCTGCTTTTCTCAAAAGCGATGTCATCCATGGTCAGTCCTCCGTATCCAAGAGAATGAATCCAACAGGAGGAGGCCAATGATTTCAGTCTCTCCCCCGTCGCGGGATGCCTGACCTCTCTGTTCCCCCCTCACACCGCCTCCAACGGCGCATGCAGTTTCGTCCCCGGACAGATGATCCCGCCGCGGTCGCCGACCTCCACGCTGCCATACCGTTCCGCGTAGACCGGCGGCAGAGGCCGCGCGCCCGGCGCCGCCAGCCACAGCCGCAGCAAATGCCGTTTCCGTTCCGGTTCCGGCCAATCCACGAAACTCGTGCGATCATGCAATATCGTGTGGTTATGCACGAACTGAATGTCCCCTGGCCGGAACGTGATGTCCAGCCGCGATGCCGCGTCCTCGGCCAGCGCATCGAAACAATCCAGCGCGGCCAGGTCTTCCGCGCTCAACCGCCGCGCCTCCGGAAACCGCTGCGCCGAGCGGACATAAGTGCGCGAGTAAATCGCCGACAAATACCCCTGATAATCGTTGAACACCGGCATGTCGAACCACGGCTTCTTCCCCTCGGGGATTTCGCCGCGCCGGTCGGTGGCGAAGGGCTGGAACAACCGCCACACCAGATCGGGATGCCGTTCCGCCATCACATTGTAAACCATGTTGGAGGAAGTCAGCGAGGACATGCCGCCGCTTTGTGATGTCTGCAAACACAACAACCCGACAATATCGCACGAATCGGTATGGAAATGCTGTCTCTCGGTCGTCTGATAGGTGCGGACAGCGGGATCGTCCGTCCCAAGCCCCAGATCGCGCACATGCCCCAGCACATGCCCCTTGGCGTTTTGCGACCGCGCGGAGCCGATATGCGCGCCGATCCCGAAATACGCCGTGGCGCTGTCCGCGATCGGCCGCCCCTCGACCGGCAAACCACGGATCAGCACGAAGCCGCGGCCATTCAATATCTCATCACGCATCCGCAGCAGCACCGCGCCAAAACCAGGCAGCGGGAAATCGGCGCGGGTGATACTGGCGATGTCACGTCCGCGGCACGCCTCCGTCGCCGCTTCGATCTCCGCCAGATCGGTGGCGGAAAGCTGATACGTCCATTCCTCCGGACGCCGCGCGATGTCCGCGCCGGTCCAGGCGGAAGCGCCCCGCACCAGGGGACGCACCAGGGGACGCACCAGGGAACCGTGATCTGCCATGAGCGTGCTGCCTCCGTGCCGGTGGAGAGGGGACGATTGCATGGATTGTGCGCCAAGGAGCATGATATGCCAAACAGCCACCGGAGATGACACATGCGCAGGCGGGACATCCTGGCCGGAATCGGCGTGCTGGCGGGCCGCGAGGCCAGTGCCGCGGCGATGCCCTGGCTCAGTCCGGATCTGCCGGCAGGCACACGCGGGGAAGCCCATCTGGTGCAGCCGCCGGGCAAGCAGGCCATGATCCAGTTGAGCGACCGGCCGCCCAATCTCGAAACCCCGATCCAGGCGCTCCGCTCCGCCATCACGCAGAACGATCAGTTCTTCGTGCGCTATCATCTGGCGGGCATTCCCGACGCGGCCGCGTTGAAGGACTGGAAGCTGGAAATCGAGGGCGACGCCGCCGAACGTCCGGTCAGCCTGACCGCGCGCGATCTGAACGATCTGCCACGCGCGGAAATCACCGCTGTCTGCCAGTGCGCCGGCAATCGCCGCGGCCTGGTGCAGCCGCACGTTCCGGGTGTGCAATGGGGCAACGGCGCCGTGGGTTGCGCCACATGGCAGGGTCCCCGCTTGCGCGATGTGCTGGCGCGGGCGGGCGTGAAAACGGAGGCGGTGGAAATCTGGCTCGACGGCGCCGACCAGCCGTCTTTGCCGGGAACGCCGGAGTATCGCAAAAGCCTGCCGCTGGCCAAGGCGCTCGCGGATGAAACGATCGTCGCGACCTCGATGAACGGGGCGCCGTTGCCGTTGCTGAACGGATTTCCGGCGCGCGTGGTGGTGGGGGGATGGACGGCGACTTATTGGATGAAGCATCTGACCCGCCTCACCATCAGCGCGAAACCCACCGATAATTTCTGGATGAAGAAAGCCTACCGGGTGCCCGCGGGCGTTTTTCCGGTCGAGCAGCCTTTCACCACGCAGCAGGATGCCGCCACCTGGCCGATCACCGACCTCACCGTGAATTCCCTGATCGTGACTCCGTTGCATGGTGAACAGGTGGAACGTTCCGGTTTCACCATCCACGGCATCGCCTGGGACAAGGGGCATGGCATCGCGCGTGTCGATGTTTCCATGGACGGCGGCAAGAACTGGAAAAGCGCTTTTCTTGACCGCGAACTCAGTTCTCACGCGTTTCGCACTTTCAAGGTGGAAACCGGCCCCTTGCCGCGCGGCGCCACCGAGTTGCGGGTGCGCGCGGTCAGCAACGCCAAGGAAATCCAGCCGGAGACGTGGCGGAGCAATCCCGCCGGGTATCATTTCAACGTGCCGCAGCGGCTGACAGTTACGGTATCGTGATGAAATATCTGCTGACCGGCGCTCTGCTTCTGGCGATATCCCCCGCCGCGGCGCAGCGTGTCCCCTTTCCTCCTGGGCCGGAGAAGGACATCGTGGAGGCGGCGTGCGCCACATGTCATTCGTTGTCGTATATTCCGATGAACTCTCCCTTCCTGTCGCCCGAGGTCTGGAAAGCCGAGGTGACGAAGATGCGCGCCGTGTTTGGCGCCCCGATCGACGATGACGCGGCGAATGCCATCACCGCGTATTTGGTCAAACACTTTGGCGCGCCGGCGAAACCGTGAGGTCTGGCCTCCGGCGGGGAGAACGGGGATGGGGCATGGGTCAGCGATAAGGGCCGTTGGCATGACACGCAGGCGGGCCATGCTCGCGGCATTGGGGGGAGTGGTGGTGATGGCGGCGGGACAAGTGAAACAGGCCTGGGATTTCAGTTTTCCGGCGATTGAGGGCGGCACGCTGGCGCTTGGCGCGTTCCGCGGCAAGGCGCTGCTGGTGGTCAATACCGCGAGTTTTTGTGGCTATACCTATCAGTATGAGGGCCTGCGGAAGCTGCACACAACGCGCGCCACGGATGGTCTGGTCGTGATCGGCGTGCCCAGTCAGGATTTTAATCAGGAGAGTCCTGATGACAAGACGGTGAAGGCGTTTTGCGAGACTCAGTTCGGGATTGATTTTCCGCTGGCCGGTGTGTCGCATGTCAAGGGACCGGCGGCCGTGCCGTTCTATGCCTGGGTACGGGAGGCGGCGGGGTGGGAGCCCAACTGGAATTTCAACAAGGTGCTGATTGGGCGGGATGGCGGGATCGCCGGAACGTTTGGGTCCGGGGACGAGCCGGAGGGGGCGAAGCTCGGTGGCGCGATCAAGGTGGCGCTGGATAAACCAGTGCTTTGATCGAAGGAAATCAGGGCTTCGCCCTGAAACCCACCAGGAGGGCTTTGCCCCCTGGCCTCCCACCAAGGGCGGTAGCCCTTGGAACCCATCCATGGAGTCACCAATGGGATGGGTCCAGGGGCCAGGCCCCTGGCAGGGTTCGGGGCGGAGCCCCCGCCTTTCTTTTTCCGTAACTGTCCAGGTAGGCGCCGTGAATCATGGTCTGTGGCCGTGCTGGACCCTATTTGTCGCCGTTTTTTTGGTACAAGCGTGACCACAGACCTGATTCGCGGCACCTACCTGGGCACGCCAGGGGGTAACTGGGCAGTTACAGACATTTTACACTAAATTTTTTTGCATGGTCATCCGGTTGGCATCGGTGCCGCATCGTTAACATGCCATCTCTTCTCCTTGAATCAATGCCAGAGGACCGATTTTGGCGAACGAGCGCGCATAGGTCGTGCAGCGCTCAGCAATCCTCACAAGCAAGACGCGGCAGACTGAGATTATAAACGAGCAGGCCGCGACAAACTCTCCTAAATGACCGACTCGTTTTGCCCCGATATCTATATCCATAGGGTCACGTTGCCACTGGGCAATAAGACGGCTCAGGAGTTCTCGATCACCTTTTTTCAGGCTGTCGGGCAGCCACACATCATGGGCATGTCGATACTGAACATCATTCCTGACTATACTCAGATAGCTGAACAGCGGAGCGTTATGCGCGCGGATACTGGCGCGTGCCCTTTCGAGTTTCTCAAAGACAAGTCGTCTTTCAATTTCGCCTAGTGAGCCGAGCAACACCGCCTCGCTAATTTCTCCTATACGCTTACCAAACGTGCTCCAAAATGCCTCATGTGCGCCTCCAGAACCCCCACGCAAGCTCCGACTCCGAATTATCGTGGCCGATCTATTTATTACGCAATGGTAGACGCCCGCAGGCAGACGGATATTGGGAGTTCTACCAAGGGCTAAGCCTAGACTAGTGATTCTGGTAACATGCGCCTTATCAAAATACGAGCAACTTTCACCAGTCATACGGATAATGGCATGACCAGCATAGAATGCGGCATAGTACGCTTTTATCAAGCTCCAACTCGTCCGCTCTCGTTCGATTATCTCACGCGATGACTGGTTGATAGACTGGAACGAGGCAGAGGCAAACCGGGCGACATCAGAGGCGGTAGAATTCAGCACAGCGCTCGCATCTCGAAAATCTGCCATGATGGTTTGACTGGCGTCATCGAATTCTAAATCAAATCCAATACGTAATTGCCTTCCGATCAAATCAGCCAACGTCATTGCTGGCGGCCTGCCCTGGATTGTATTCAACCCTGTCACCAGAAATGGCTGTAACGCATCAGCTAATATGGACATTAGGCGGCCGTCTTACCGAGAGAAAAGCCCGCGCTAATCGCTTTCCGGAAGCTGTCATGGAGTGTAACATGACTTGCTCCCGGCCTCAGAAATTCTGACTTCTTTACGTTCCGAAAAAGTGGAACAAGAACCTTTTCGAAATTAGCCGCAGAATAATCTCCGTCAAATCGGTCTGACACACGCTGTGCAACATCCGGAAACGCAAGCGTAGCAGCCCGGAACATTGTCGGGTTGGTTATGTTCCCGGCTGCGCCTAGAGTCCGCAATCCTGACAAAAAAGCCTTTAAATAGGAGCTGAAAACTGCATATACTGATTGTGCATCGCTATCCGACAATGTATTCCACACTGAGCGCATAGCAGTATTGAATGTTACTCGTGAAAGTTTTCCCTTTTGTCGATTTGATGGGCTTAGCAGACCGAGGAGAGGGCTATCGCTATTGGAGTTAAATTCATCAAAGGCATCCCGTAGTAGTGCCTCTACGTCTGTTTCGGTTTCGGCGAGCCGTTTAATGTCGAGAATGAGTTCAGGTGGAACAGGCCTTTGCTTTGTGTTTATATCCATAAATAACCGTGCTTCTTCAGACCTGTTGAGACCATTATAGATCACCACAGGTACTCGAAGTGGCTCTTTTGCTAGCTTAAACCCATAGACACGATGTTGTCCATCGATAATGAGAAACGACCGAGCCGTCCGCTGAAAGTTTATCGTCCTTGCTCTCTGAATATATTTGAGCTTCGCCTCAGGTTGCGCCGATAGCACGATTGAGCCTGGAATGGTGCCAAATCCGCTGTCGATATAGTCAGCAATTTCCTGCGCGCGCTTCTTGTCCAAGAGCCGCTGAAATCCATCAATTGGGTTCTCAATGCGGGGATCGACCATACAGGTTTCAGCCAGCATCCGGCTTGGCATGGCCAATGTGTAGAACCGGTGCTTACCCTGCGACAGAAGGACAGCGGTGTAACTGACCTCGCCGATTTCCTGCCTATCGTCTGGTTCGTCGGTTTCGCCTTCTTTACTCATCATAATGCTACGCGCCATCTCTCGATAATCCTCGTATGCGCTCCTCTGCGCGCCAATGATATTCTATCCGTCCTGACCCACTCGGCCAATTCGCTTATGCAGTGTCTATCAGCGGCTCCGTGTTTCACTCTCTGTAACTGCCCAGGTAGGCGCAGTGAATCAGGTCTGTGGCCGTACTGGACCCTATTTGTCGCCGTTTTGTGGTACAAGCGTGACTACAGACTTGATTCACGGCGCTTACCTGGGCAGTTACCTTTTCCCCAACACCCTACGGCAAATACCGCGCCCGCAAATGCGCCTGAAAATCCGTGGGGTCCAACGGCTTCCCGGTCGCCGCGGTCAGCAATTCATTAAACCCCATCAAACTGCCATGCCCATGCACATTGGCTCGCAACCAGTTCACCAGCGGCGATAAATCCCCCAGCCCCATCGAGGTCATCAACCCCTGCGACTGCCGCTTCACCACGGCGATGAACTGCGCCGCCGCCATCGCCCCCAGCGTGTAGCTGGGGAAATACCCAAACGCCCCATCATACCAATGAATGTCCTGCAAACATCCGCGCGCGTCATCCGGCGGGGTAATGCCCAGAAGATCCTTGATCGCCTCGTTCCACGCGCCCGGAAGATCGGCGACGGTGAGATTGCCCGACACCAGCGCGCGCTCCAGCCGGAAACGCATGATGACATGCGCCGGATAAGTCATCTCATCGGCCTCGACGCGGATCAGGCCACGCTCGACATGCCGCCATACGCGGCCCAGGTTTTCCACATGATAGGGTTTGGAGTCGCCACCGAAGGCTGCGTGCAGGACGCGGCCAAGCCAGCGGAGGTATTCGTCGTTGCGGCAGGCCTGCATCTCGACGATCAGGGACTGGCTTTCATGCACGGCCATGCCGGCCGACTCACCCACGGGCTGACGGGCATGGGCGATGGGCAGACCACGCTCATACAGCGCATGGCCCGTCTCATGGATCACCGCCATCACCGCCTGGGTGAAATCCTCCTGGTCATACCGGGTGGTGATACGCACATCGGTGGGCGTGCCGCCGGAAAACGGATGCGCGGAACGATCGAGCCGCGCGTGCTCGAAATCCAGCCCGATACGCTCGGAGACAAGGCGGCACACCGCCTCCTGCGCCGCGATGGGGAACGGTCCCATGGGTTTCAGGGGCGGCGGCAGCCTGGCCTGACGTTCTTCCACCAGGGGCAGGGTTTCCGACAAAAACTGCTCATACCCCCCGAAGATCGAGGCGGCGTCGGCGGACCCAATTCCCCGCTGATACCCATCCATCAACGCATCGTAATGGCTGAGATGCAGGGCGGGCGCGAGGGCGGAGGCCTGCTTGCGGACCAGATTGACCACCTCCGCCAGATAAGGACGCACGAGGCTGAATTTGGAGGTGGCTTTCGCCTCCCGCCAGACCTTCTCGCAGTTGGAGTTGGCGCGGGCCTGCGCCTCCACCAGATCGGCCGGGATGGCGGTGGCGCGGACATGGGCGTGGCGCATCAGACGCAGATTGGCGGTGGACCAGGGATCGGAGGACGGGGGTTTGCCCTCAGCCTCGGCCAGGTCATCTTCCATTTCCGGCACGGTCATGTGGGCATGGGCGAGGCCCGCGAGCACGGCCAGTTGATCGCCACGCGCGGCCCCTCCCCCGGCCGGCATCATGGCGGCGGCGTCCCACCCCAGCACCGCGCCGCATTCGTTGATCGTCGCGATTCGCGCGAATCGTTTGAGTAACCGCTGATAGGCGGAGGAATCCTTCATGCATGCCGTCCTTTTCTGGCCCAGACAACGAATATCGCCAGTAACGCAACGGCCAGTCCATACCATGTAATCATGTAAGAAAGATGACTGTTTGGCGGATGCGGCAAATGCCGCGCCGGATCGGGCCAGCTTCTGACCACGCCATTTTCCCCCGGTCCCTCGCCCAGGGCGACGAGCACGAAGGGGAGGACGGCGGGCTGACCCAGCGCTTCCCCCATCGCCTTTGGATCGAGCGTGTAAAACCGCCGTTCCACCACATCATCCTGGGCGCTAAACCAGCCCGCCCGGTCACCGAAGCGGACATAACCCACGATCGTGGTCTCTCCCGCTGGCTGGTCGATGGGCGCGGCGCGGGAGGAAGGCACCCAGCCCCGGTCCACCAGGACCACGCCTCCCCCCTCCGTCCGCCGCAACGGCACGATCATCCGCGCCCCCATGGCCGGACCCGAGGGAATGGTACGGACCTCGGCGCCATACCATGCGGTCTGCCCGCTCAGGAACGTGCCCGTGACCGAGACCTTGGCGAAAGGGACCGGTCTGAACGTGGCGGGACCGGCCGGCAACGGCACCGCCCCATTCGCCTCCGCCCGGTCCACCTGGGCCAGCAGTTCCTGTTTCCAGAACAGGCGTTGCATCTGCCAGGTGCCAAGCCCCAGCAGCACGATCAGCATGACGGCGGTCATCAGGGCGGGCAACAGAAGGCGCCGTGCGCGTGGCGTCACAACCCCATCTCATGCGAACGATGGCGGTATTGCAGGGCGATCAGCGCGGCTTTGGTGGGACGGATCATCGCGATTGCGAGGGGAACGGCGACCAGCGGCCACAGGATGGCGTGCAGCCACAGGGGAGGGAAGAAACGGAACTCCACCCAGAAGGCCAGACCGACGAGGATCGCGCCAAGCGCCAGGATCACCAGCGCGGCAGCGCCGTCACCGGAGTCGCTCTGGCCAAGGTTGAGATGACAATGCGGACAGGCCTCGCGGACTTCGAGCAGGCCACGGAACAGCTTACCGATGCCGCACCGTGGACAGCGGCACCGCAGCGCCGCTTCCAGGACGGAGGGCGGCGTGGGTGTCACTCCGCCGCGATCGTGCCCGCGCCGTACCAGTAGATGCAGATGAACAGGAACAGCCAGACCACATCGACGAAGTGCCAGTACCAGGCGGCGGCCTCGAAGCCGAAATGGCGTTCCGGAGTGAAGTGGCCGGCGCGGGCGCGGAACCAGCAGACGGCCAGGAACAGGGTGCCGATGATGACGTGGAACCCGTGGAAGCCGGTCGCCAGGAAGAACACCGACGGATAGGCGCCGCCGTTCAGGGGGAAGGGCGAGTGCGAATACTCGATCGCCTGGAACATCGTGAAGGCGAGCCCGAGCAGCACGGTCAGGCCCAGGCCCAGTACCAGTGTTTTCCGGTCATTCTCCAGCAGCGCGTGGTGCGCCCAGGTGACGGTGCAGCCGGAGAGCAGCAGGATCATGGTGTTGAGAAGGGGGAGGTGGAACGGGTCGAA
>JAYVCG010000132.1:0-6868 GCA_043750075.1 Acetobacteraceae bacterium
GATGAACCTTCAGGACACGCGGGCATTCATGAGCGGATTAATCGCCGGACGCGCCGCCGGCGCCAAACCCGCCGTTTCCACGGACGGCCCCATCGCGGCCAGTGAGTGGACGGCGCCGGAAAATCGTTTGTTCCGCCTTGGTGTGGGAGACTGGCAGGGCTATCATCTCTCTGGGCAATCGCTGGATGAACTGATGACGGAAGCACGGCGCTGGGGGGAAACCCTGCGCGCGGTGAAACTGCCCTGGCTGTGCTGGAACGTCGATCCGGACTGGTGCGTCCTGCAACAACGCCTGGTGCGGGAGGCCGGCTGGACCCCCGTGGTCGGTTTCGATCCCCGCGTCGGGCCGCCGCCTCTGATTCCAGGCGCCATTCTGATGGATTTCAATGAACGGTTGCGGCTGCCGACGATGTGGTTGCATTTCCCCCTCGAATTTCTGTTTTTGTTCGTGCGGGAGCGGCTGGCCTACTGGCACGCGGATTGTCTGATCAGGATGGATAAGATGCGCCGTTACGCCGCCCTGTTTGAAGCCCTGGCGGACGGGGAAATGGCCGCCGTCATGCCGCGCGAGGGCTGGCGCGTGAAACTGAAGCCAAAGCAGCAGCGCTTCTGGGAAGTGGTGGGATGCAGCACCGCCGGAGCCAGCCGCCGCCAGTTCGAACTGGGCTGCGGCTGGTGGATGAACGCGGCCTTGCATCCATCCGCCTCGGAAGCGGAACGGGAAAAGCGGAAAGGGTTGCACTGGGAATGCGGCGTGGGCATTCGCCATTGGTCTCGAAAGCATGGCGGCATCGTGCGCGCCATCCCGGAAAGCGAAATCGCCGAGGGCCATTTCACCCTGATCGGCCGTAAGGATTACAAGCGGGCCTCGCCCGTTCATTTCAAACGCGATCTTTCCCGGGAACTCTCCCTGAACAACGATCTGGTGGAAAGCTGCGGTAAGCTCGGGTTGTCGCGGTTTCTCGAAGACGATGCTTCTCCCCAACGGGACATCGCGGCGGAAGGCGGTAACTGATGTTCGATTTCCTGCGCGCCCTCACGCCGCTCAGCATGCCAGGATACGCGTTCTGGAAATGGCGTGGCGGCGCGGGAGAGGTGGATCTGGCGTTCCGCATGGGCGCCCGGACGCGGATGCGGCGTGAGGATTATGGCGCCGCCTATGAGGTGTTCGCCAGCCGGTTCTACCAGTCGCCGCGTCCACTGGACCCGTCCGGTGTGCATCACATCATCGATCTCGGCGCCAATGTCGGCATGACGGTGCTGTTCTGGCTGCATGCCTATCCAGGCGCGCGGATCACCGCGTTCGAGCCACATCCCGCTCATGTCGCCCGCCTGCACGCCAACGTGGCGCTGAACGCCGCCGGCGCGCGGGTGAACGTGCATGAAAGCGCCGCCGGAACCCGCGTGAGCCAGTGGGAACTGATCGACGCCGGCATGTCTTCCTCCCTGGTCGCGCCCGGTGCTGTCGCCAACGCGATTCCGGTCAACGTGGAAGACGTGTTTGAAACCTTGCTCGCCGGTACCGTGGACATTCTCAAGATCGATATCGAGGGCTCGGAATTCGCGATACTCGACGACGCGCGATTCAGAAACGTGAAGGCACGCGCGCTGGTTCTGGAATGGCACCGTGACTCCAGGGAACGCGCCGCCGCCTGGTGCGAGGATGTCCTGCGCGCCGCCGGGTATGATGTCGTCCCGCTGTTCGACAAGGGCGATCACGGCATGACATGGGCCTACCACAAGGCGCTCGCCGCGTGACATGATCGTGTCCACGGGGCGGAAATCCAGCCCTCCCTTGCCATCGCCCGCTCTCTCCCCCATATACCGCCCGCCACACCCGCCCGGACCCTCCGGGCGGGTGTGGTAATTCACACGCGGGGCGCCTTTCCCGAGCGATCGGGTCCGGTGCTGGCACGCCAGCAACCCCCGCGGAGGCTCAACCGGACGACACGAAAGGACGCACGCCCATGGCGATGCCCGATTTCACGATGCGCCAGCTCCTCGAAGCAGGGGTTCACTTTGGCCACCACACGCGGCGCTGGAACCCGCGCATGGCTTCGTACCTGTATGGTGTACGCAATCAGGTCCACATCATCGACCTGCAACAGACCGTGCCGATGCTCGATCGCGCGCTGCGCGCCGTGCGCGACGTGACCGCCGCGGGCGGCCGCGTGCTGTTCGTCGGCACCAAGCGCGCCGCCTCGGAATACGTCGCCGACTCGGCCAAACGCTGCGGCCAGTATTACGTCAACCATCGCTGGCTTGGCGGCACACTGACCAACTGGAAGACCATCACCGGCTCCATCAAGCGGTTGCGCCAGATCGAGGAAATGGTCGCGGGCAATACCTCCGGCCTGAACAAGAAAGAAATCCTCAACATCACCCGCGACCAGGACAAGCTCGAACGCGCCCTGGGCGGCATCAAGGAGATGGGCGGGCTGCCGGACATCCTGTTCATCATCGACACCAACAAGGAAAAGCTGGCGGTGGAAGAAGCCACCAAGCTGAACATCCCCGTGGTGGCGATCCTGGACAGCAACTCCGACCCCACCGGTGTCACGTTCCCGATCCCCGGCAACGATGACGCGATCCGCGCGATCACGCTGTACTGCGATCTGGTCTCGGGCGCGGTGCTGGACGGGATCAGCGCCGAAATGGCCGCCTCAGGCGCCGACATCGGCGCGCGGGAAGACCTGCCGCCGGCCGAATTCGCCCCGGAAGCGGCGGCCTGACACACACTGTCCGATACCAGCCGCCCTGAAGACTGACGTACGGCGTTACCGCGCATCCCTTTACCCTGTCATCCCCTTATACTCCGTTCATCCCCCGGCCCGGCCGGGGGATCTGCTCCGGCACAGTGCCGCGATGGACCCCCGGACGATCCGGGGATGATGAACCGGGAGATGATGAACCGGGAGATGATGAAAAGGGAGCAACGTCAAAGGGTTACTGGCATTGCATCCATGCAAACGCGAACCCCGGAAGGACATGACACCGGGGTTCGCATGGTCTGGAGACTGAACCATGGCTGAAATCACCGCTGCTCTGGTGAAAGACCTGCGCGACAAAACCGGCGCGGGCATGATGGACTGCAAGAAGGCGCTGATCGAGGTGAGCGGCGACCTGGAAGGCGCGATCGACTGGCTGCGCAAAAAGGGCCTCGCCGCCGCCGCGAAGAAATCCGGGCGTATCGCCTCGGAAGGCCTGGTCGGCGTCGCCTCGGCGCCGGGCAAGGCGGCACTGGTCGAGGTCAACGCCGAGACCGATTTCGTCGCCCGTAATGAAGTATTCCAGGCGTTCGTGCAGACCGTCGCCCATATCGCGCTGGAAATCGGCGAGGACCTGGACAAGATCAAGGCCGCACCTTTCCCCGGCACCGGCCGCACGGTCTCTGAAGAACTGACCCACATGGTCGCGACCATCGGCGAGAACATGAATCTCCGCCGCGTCAAAGTGCTGAGTGTCCCCGCCGGTGTCGTCGCCACCTACATGCACCAGTCCCTGAAGCCGGGTCTGGGCAAGATCGGCGTGCTCGCCGCCGTCGCCGCGACGGAAGCCAGCGACGCGCTGCACACGCTTGGCCGTCAGATCGGCATGCACATCGCCGCGACACGGCCCGACGCGCTGGACATCTCCAGCGTTTCCGCCGAGTCGCTGGAGCGGGAGAAGGCCGTGCTGACCGAGCAGGCCCGCGCCTCCGGCCGCCCCGAGGCCGTCATCGCCAAGATGGTCGAGGGCCGCGTCCAGAAATTCTACGAGGAAGTGGCGCTGCTGGAGCAGGTCTGGGTGCATGACGGCAAAAGCCGCGTGAAGGACGTGGTCAAACAGGCTGGCGCCACCATCACCGGTTTCGCCCGCTTCGCCCTGGGCGAGGGCATTGAGAAGCCCAAGGAAGACTTCGCCGCCGAGGTCGCGGCCACCGCCGCCATGCCCGCGCCTGGCACGGCCATCCCCGGTGTTCCCGATCCCGGCGGTCCGGTGCCGGGTGGCCCCGCCAGTCCGGGCGGCGTCAGTGCCTGATCCTTTGGGGCCTGATCCCATGGGGTCTGATCCGGCCTCCAACCCCCGCGCTTTGCCCGCCCGTATGGCGGACCGGTTGATCGTGGCGCTCGACGTGCCCACGATCGCGGGCGCGCGGGAGATGGTGGCGCGGCTGGACGGCGCGGTGTCGTTCTTCAAGATTGGCCTGTGGCTGGCCTTCGCCGAGGGCGTGGACGGTTTGCTTCATGACCTGATTTCAACGGGGAAGAAGGTTTTCCTCGACGCCAAGATGTACGACATCGGGCGCACGGTGGAGGAAGGCGTCGCCCGTGCCGCCGATCGTGGCGTCAGCATCCTGACCGTGCATGGCGATGCGCGAATCATGGAGGCCGCCGTTAAGGGCAAGGGCAACGCCCCGATGAACATCTTCGCGATCAGTGTGCTGACCAGCCTGGACGACGCGGCGCTGAAGGAAATGGGTTACGCGCTGACGGCGCGGGAGCTGATCCATCTGCGCGCCCGCCAGGCGGTGCAATTTGGCTGCGAGGGCATGATCGCTTCCGCCGCCGACGATCCCAATGCACTGCGCCGGATCGCGGGCTCGGAGCGTTTGTTGATCGGCACGCCCGGCATTCGCGGCGCGGAGGAAGCCTCCGACGATCACGCGCGTCTGGCCACTCCGGCGGCGGCGATCGAACGCGGCGCCGATTACCTCGTGGTCGGGCGGCCCATCATCGCGCATGCCGATCCGGCGGCGCGGGCGCGTCAGATCATCGCCGAGATGGAAGCGGGCGGACGGCGCCTGGTGGGGCAGGGGGCTGATCAAGAGCGATAACGCTCAGGGCCTCGTGCGGAAATGGCGCTAACCCACGGGTTCCGGTCTGGGCGCCACCGTTGTCACGGCACTGATATAAACCTCGAACAAACCGCTCAAACCGTCCAGATCCTTGTCATCCATGGTGCCGCCCGCCTTCAACCGCGTCTCCAGCGCGGACGCGGCACGCGACAGCGCGGTCGCGCATACCGTGACGGCGGACCCCTTGAGGGAATGGATTTCCCGCACCAGCGTCGCGTGATCCAGAGTTCCTGACCGCAGGCTGTCCAGGCGTGATCTTGTATCTTCCTCGAACAAGACGATCATCTCGGCGACGCAATCCGCGCCCAGGTCTTTTTCCAGTCCTTTCATGGCGGTGATGTCGAGGGCGGGTGAATCCGGGTCAGGCCCGTCCTCCGGTCCGGACGAGGCGAGGAAAGGGTCATCCCCGGATGTTCCCTGGGATGCGTGCGTCAGGACCGTTGTTTCACCGAACAGAGCGCGCCGCAACGCGGCCAGCAGCACCTCGCGGCTGACCGGTTTGGCGACGAACTGGTTCATGCCCGCGTCGAGACAGGCGCGCACATCCTCCGGGAACGCGTTGGCGGTCAGGGCGATGATCGGGATCGTGGCCAGTTTGCCGCCGCGGGCGCGGATCAGCCGCGTGGCCGCCAGCCCGTCCATTTCGGGCATTTGCATGTCCATGCAGATCACGTCATAGGCGAAGCGCGAGGCCGCATCGACGGCTTCCAGCCCGTCGCCGGCCATGTCCACCTGAATGTCCAGATCCTTCAGCAGCTCGCGGGCGACGAACTGGTTGGTGGGATTGTCCTCGGCGAACAGGACCCGCGCCGTGCGGCCAAGCTGCCCCAGGGCGGCGGTGAAGGCCGTCACCTCACTGGTCTGGCGGGCGGGTTCCTCCAGCGGCTGTTCCACGACCGGCAAGGTCAGCCGGACGCGGAAAACCGTGCCCTCGCCGAGCTGGGATTCGACAATGATCGTCCCGCCCATCTGATCGATCAACCGCTTGCTGATGGCGAGGCCCAGGCCGGTGCCGCCGAAACGGCGGGAGATGGAATTATCGGCCTGGGTGAATTCGTTGAACAAGGTGCCAATGCGGTCCGCCTCGATGCCGATGCCGGTATCGCTGACCGCCCATTCGATGGTGGCCGAGGCGGTGTCCTGGGCGAGGCATCGCGCCTCGACCGAGACCTGCCCGGCCGCGGTGAACTTGACCGCGTTGGACACCAGGTTGACCAGCACCTGACGGATGCGTCCCGAGTCGCCCAGGAGACTGCCGGGCAACAGGGGATCGACGGTGACGACGATGCGCAGTCCCTTCGCGGCGGCGCGGGTGCCGAGGATGCTGGCGACGCTGTTGGTCAGCACGGCGGGGATGAACGGCGTGTTCTCCAGCGTCATCTTGCTGGCGTCGAGTTTCGAGAAATCCAGAATGTCGTTCAGAATCCGTAGCAGGTTATCGCCCGCGTCGCGGATCGCCGTGACCACCTTGCGCTGGGAAACCGACAGATCGTTGTCCAGCAGCGTGCCGGTCAGGCCAAGCACGGCGTTCATCGGGGTGCGGATCTCGTGGCTCATCATCGCCAGGAAGCCGGATTTGGCCTTGTTCGCCTGTGCCGCCGCCTGTTCGCGTTCCCGCAGCAAGGCGGTTTCGTGGATCGACGCCTGGATGCGCGTGTTCTGCTCCATCAGTTCGGTCATCGCCCGGTCCAGCGCCCGCAAGGGCAGCACCCTGACCGCGAACCAGGCCCCAAAGCCGACCAGGCCGGCGATCAGCCCGGCGAGCGCGGTTTCCATGAGCAAAGGACGCTGGCTGGTGATGGCCATCAGAACGGCCACGGTCTGGCCGCCCACCTCGATCGGAACACGCACCTCGAACAGCGGCCACCATGGGTTTTGCGTGGCGAGGCTGCCTTCTTCCAGCAGCACCGTGCCATCAGGCATGAGCAACCGCTGGTGAATGACCTTCGCCGCGGCATCCGTGTTCTCGATCAACGGTGTCAGACGCACGGCCTGGTAGCGCCAGATCCGCTCATTGGCGTAGATGTATTT
>JAYVCG010000133.1:0-5298 GCA_043750075.1 Acetobacteraceae bacterium
GACCCAGGTGGAGATCTGGCGGGCGGGCGGGCTGAAAATCGGCTTCGCGAACGGATGTTTCGATCTGATCCATCCCGGACACGTGCATTTGCTGGCCCAGGCGCGGGCGGCGTGCGACAGGCTGGTGGTGGGGCTGAACACCGATGCCTCGGTGCGCCGCCTGAAAGGCCCGGCGCGGCCGGTGCAGCATGAGGACGCGCGGGCGATCGTCATGGCCTCCTTGTCACCAGTGGACATGGTGGTGCTGTTCGATGAGGATACGCCCCTCGAAATGATCCGCGCGCTGCGCCCGGATGTCCTGATAAAAGGCTCGGATTACACCGTGGATCAGGTGGTGGGCGGCGATCTGGTGCGAAGCTGGGGCGGACGGGTGATGCTGGCCGACCTGCGCGAGGGCCACAGCACGACACGCACGATCCGGCGCATGACCACCCCGGAAATCACCTGAACGGCCCCCTGAACAGCCGCGTGGTGTTTTTATTCGATGCGTTGGTTTCACTATCGACATCCGCCGCTCAAATCTGATACACTGCCACGCGGCGGGGAGGTTCTCCTTCCCACTCACTGCCCGTTTCCACTCACTGCCCGTTCCCACTCAACTGATTGCGAAAGGCCGACCGAAAATGGCGGACTGGGTTCGCGACAAGGCTCTGATGTCGATGAACACGACGCTGGGGGCGGACGCGCTGATCCCCACGTACATGCTCGCCGAGGAGGCAATCAGCCACACGTTCGAGTACACGATTCACGCCATCAGTCAGAAGGGCGCGATCAAAGCGGACGACATTCTGAACCATCCAATATGCGTGACTTTACGCGATGGCGCCGGGCCGGTGCGGCATTTCCATGGCATCGTCCGGGAAATCCGCCGCCTGGGGGTGATCCGCGGTCAGAACAAAACCGACGAATATCACAATTACGAACTGATCGCCGTGCCGCGCCTGTGGTTCCTGGACCAGACCCAGGACGCGCGCGTCTATCAGAATAAATCCGTCAAGGACATTCTCTTGGCGGTGTTCCAGGACGCGAACCTGACCGATGTGACATTCGCCATCACCGCCGGCGCGGCGCGGCCCTACACGATCCAGTTCAACGAAAGCGACCTCGCCTTCGCCACCCGGCTGATGGAGGAAGAAGGCTGCTTCTATTATTTCGAGCACACTGACACGAAACACACGCTGGTCATCACAGACAAGAACACGACCTTCAAGGACATTCCAAAGGCGAAACTGCATTTCGCCGCCAACGAACACGATTCCAGCGGCATCCTGGAATGGCAATCGCCCGTCCGCACCACGGCCGGCGCGTTCAAGACCCGCGATTACGACCCGGAAAAACCCGGCACCCTGCTGATGAAAGAGCAGAAGACGGTGCTGAAGACCAACGGCGCGGCGGCGCGCGACATCTTCCGCTGGCCCGCCCTGGGCCATACCACCACCATCATCGAAAGCCGCACCAAATTCGCCATGGAAGCCGCCGAGGCGGCGGTGGCTCTGCACGACGGCATGACCCATTTCGGCGCCCTGGTGCCGGGCGGGAAAATGACCGTGGCCAACACGCCCGCCAGCCCGGATGATGACGCCTACGCCGTGCAGCACGTGTTCCACACCATCCATGACGAGACATGGATCACCAGCGACGGAACGGTGTCGTACCAGAATCACTTCCGCGCCTTCAAGGCAGCGGTGCCCTGGCGTCAGTCCATCAGCACGCCCAGACCGCGCATGGAAGGCATCCACACCGCGATCGTGATGGGCCCGCAAAGCAATGCCGGCGGCGCCATCAAGATGCAGGAAGGGGAGGAAATCCACACCGACGATCTGGCGCGGGTGAAAGTCCGTTTCTTCTGGGACCACCGCGCCGAGGCCACCGGCGGCGCCTCCATCTGGGCGCGCGTCATCCAGCCCTGGGCCGGCAATGGCTGGGGCGCGCAGTTCATCCCCCGCGTCGGCACCGAGGTCGCGGTCGGCTTCGTCGATGGCGATCCCGACCGGCCGATCGTGTTGGGCGGTCTGTACAACGGCATCTCGGCGCCGATCTATTCCAAGGCCGACAAGACCAAATCGGGCTTCCGCACCCGCTCCAGCCTGAAAGGCGGCACCGCCAAGTTCAACGAGCTGACCTTCGACGACAAGCATGACCACGAGATGGTCTACATCCACGCCGAGAAGGACATGAAAACCCATGTCGAGCACGATCAGTCGCTGACGGTCGACAATTGCCGCATGGTCTATGTCAAGGTCGATGAAACCGTCACCATCAAGGGCAAGCAAAGCATCACGGTGACGGAGGACCACACCTTCAAGGTCGAAAAAGGCCATACCAAGAACACCATCAGCAAGGGCAACAGTTCCTATGAGGTGTCGAAGGGCAACCACGACATGGAGGTCAAGCTTGGCAACATCTCGATCAAGGCGGGCGCCGGCAAGATCACCATGAAGGCGGCGCAGTCCATCGAGTTGATAGTCGGCGGCAGTTCGATCAAGATCGACCCGATGGGCATCACCATCAAGGGCGCCATGAAGGTCGAGGTCGAGGGTGGCATGTTCGCGACGTTCAAAAGCGGTCTCATGACCAAGATTGATGGCACGATGACCGACATCAAGGGAGCCGCGATGACCACGCTCAAGGGCGCCATCGTGATGATCAACTGACATGAGCGCGGCACTGACAAAACTGGCGGGGGCCGATCTCGCGACCGTCGCGGGACGCGCCCTGCTGCCGCCCGAGGCCAGGCTGCCCCTGCGCGACTGCACGGAAATCGCCGACGCGCTCGACCGTCTGGAAAGTGCGGGTTTCGCGACCGAGGCGGCGCGGATGCTCGCGCATGCCCTGCCCAAACGCGAAGGCGTGTGGTGGGCCTGCGTCTGCGCCGCGCACACGGCGCCGGCCGATCTCGCGGACCCGGACCGCATGGCGCGGGAGGCGGCGGAACTCTGGGTGCGCCAGCAAAAAGACGAACCCCGCCGCGCCGCCATGGCCCATGCCGAAAAAGCCGGGTTTCAGACCCCCGAGGCCTGGGCCGCCGTCGCGGCGTTCTGGGGCGGCGATTCGATGGCGCCCATCGGCCAGGCGCCGATCCCGCCCGGACCGGAACTGACCGGAACCGCCGTCGCGGGCTCGGTCGCGCTGGCGGCGGTGCGCGGCGATTTCGCCCTCCAGGCCGTACGGTTGAAACGCTTCCTGGAAAGCGGGCGCGACATCGCCGCGGGCGGGGCCGGACGGATCACGCCCGAGATCGCCTGAACCCGCGCGGGTCCGGACTTTCGATCATGCGGATTGCCTCACTCAGGACTTTCGCCAGACGCGATCTCCCGCCAGACTGAGCGAACCCGAGGTAGTGGGTCCGTTTGATATTCCCCCCGGCCGGGGGATCTCTCGCGGCACGGTGCTGGTACAGATCCTCCGGACGAGCCAGAGGATGACGGGGGGAATATCAAACGGACCCACTGCCTGACCCGATTTCCACGAGTCCAGACTTCCGCGAACCCTGATTTCCGCCACCGGCCACACGCGCGATTGCCATTCCAGCGCCGGAGCGTCACAACCGGGCGAAGCACGACATGAGGCGACGTTCATGCAACTTTCGATGACCGTGTTGCGGTGCCCCGACAAAGTTCCGCCCGAGACCCGCACGGTATCCGGGGGCGAATTCCACGTGGGCCGCGGCCCGGAGGTGGACTGGGTGCTGCCCGATCCCGACCGGCTGCTGTCGAAACGCCATTTCGCCGTCGCGTTCCGGGGCGGCGTGTGGCATGTCGCGGACACCAGCACCAACGGAACCTATCTGAACACCGATCCCAACGCGCTTGGCAAGGGCGCCACGCGCGCCCTGCGCGATGGCGACCGCCTGCGTCTGGGCGCCTACGAGATCGAGGTCCGCGTGATCGAGCAGCCCGCCGCCGCCGCCGGTGGTTTCGGCGCCGGCATGAGCCCGATGCAAGGCCACGGCGCGTCCAGCCCGTTCGACGATCCCCTGGGCGATCATCCGTTCGAACCCCCGGCCCCACCCCGGCCCGCCTTCGGGGAGCCGGTGTATCACGACCTCACCCCCTCCACCGGCGCGCGGCTGCCCACCGATTTCGACCCCATGGCGCCGGACCGCGAGGAAGGCCACGGCGGCGGCTTCCATGGTCCCTCCCTGGGCGGTTCCCATGGAGACTCCTCCCCGTTCGGAGGCTTCGGCGCGGGTCCGATTGGGGGCGGTTTGCCGATCGGGGGAGGATTGCCGGATGATTTCGACGCGCTGGCGCCGCATCAGAGCGGTCAGGCGTTCGGTGGCGGCTTCAAGGGGCAGGCGCAATCCGACCATGCCTCGTTGATGGATGGCGCGTTCCAGCCGCCTCCGGTCGTCGGACACATGCCACTGGGCACGGGCGGCGGATTGTCCGACGACTGGGACAAGGCGCTGGACGATCTCGCGCCTCCGGGCGCGGCGGCCCCCTTGGCCCCTCCACTGGCATCGCCTCCACTGGCATCATCTTCGGTGGCGTCCCCCTTGGAGCCACCTCTGACGCCTCCCTTGGCGCCGCCAGTCTCCGGACAAGGCACGCCTCCAGAGACAGCGGGAATGCCGCCCTCTCTGGAGGCGTTCCCGCCCCTGGTGGACACGCCCCCGTCCCTCCCCCCCGACCTTTCCCTGGAAACTCAGGCGCCGTTCATGACTCCCCCGCCCGTGGCGGCCCCCGTCGTGCGTCCGCGCGTGACGCGCCCGCCCCTGCCGCCCGCCGGACCAGCCATGCCGCCCGTGGCCGATCCGTTCAGCGAGAGGCTCCCCGGCCCGCCGCCGCGGACCGCGGTCGATCCAGGCATCCCCGAGGACATGTCCCCGTTCGACGAACCGGTGGATCATCTTTCTCCCATGACGGCCTCGGGGATTGGTTTCCCTCCGGCCGCCGTGCCCTTCGCCGCCGTTCCGCTGGCCGCCGCCGGATTAGCTGCCGCCGGGATGGCCGGCGCCTCGTCGTCCACCTCCCCCATGGCCTCCGCTCCGATGGCCACTCCCTTGACCGCCCCCCCAATGGCCACCACCGGGGCGCCTCCCTCTCCGGCGACCTCCACTTCCGTGCCCATCCCCCTCGCGCGCACGTCCAGGGGAGGCGAGGAGATGCTGGAGGCGTTTTTCGCGGGGGCGGGGCTGACGGGGGCGCAGCCCGCCGATCCGGCGGCCATGATGAAAGGGCTTGGCCAGGCGTTCCGCGCCGTGATCTCCGGCCTGCGCTCGGTGCTGATCGCCCGCGCCACGATCAAGCGGGAATTCCGCATCGAGCAAACGATGATGAGCGCGCGGGCCAACCC
>JAYVCG010000134.1:0-3244 GCA_043750075.1 Acetobacteraceae bacterium
GTGAGGGAACGGCGCACGATGCGCGCGCGCGTCCGGGCCAGTCCGCTGTGTGACGCGCCGCGTTTTGGCCGTGCCCTGGGGGCCGCGTTGCGTCACGCCTGGACCGTCTGAGGCTGGACAACGCGCGCGGCCCAGGTTCATCCTCCCGCGGCGAAGCGCGTCACCGGGAACATCTGGGCGCGTCTGACGGGAGGCGGCGATGGGAACACGCGCATGGATCAAACGCCTGGTGGTCGGCGCGCTGCTGGCGGCCTCGCCCGCGCTGGCGGAGGAGGCGGCGGTCAATACCAGCGCGGTGCTGATCTATTATGATTCCTCGGGCAATCTGACACTCGATCCGGCCGAGCCGCAGAATGGCAGCAGTTATTCGCATGAATCGCTGATGGCGATTTACGACACGCTCATCCGTTTCGATTTCGATGGGAGTTTGACGCCGGGTTTGGCCGAAACATGGTCGATGAACGAGGATCTGACGGAACTGACCCTGAATTTGCGCCGCGGCGTGGTGTTCCATGACGGGACGGTGCTGAACGCCGACGCGGTGAAGCGCAATTTCGAACGCAACACGGCGCTTGGCCAGCGCGCGGGCAACACGCTTGGCGACACGATGCGGTTGATCAGCGCGATCGAGATCGTCGATGACCACACGGTGAAGCTGAAATTGCGTCAGGCCAGCGGCCAGATCGAATACCGTCTGGCGTATAATTCCGGCATGATGATGAGTCCGGCGGGCTTCGCCGATGGCGCGTTCGGCGCCACGATCAAGCCCATCGGCGCCGGTCCGTATCAGGTGAAATCGTTCGATAGCAACATCAAGACCGTGATGGTCCGGTACGATCGCTACTGGGGCGGAATCAAGGGCCGTCCCGCCGGTTTCGAAAATCATTACGTGCCAGATTCGCGTGCCCGTTTCAACGCGGTGCGTTCCGGTCAGGCGACGATTTCCCTGATCGAGCCTCGTCAGATCCCGGAGGCGAAATCGAATGGTCTCGCCGTGCAGATCATCGAGAAATCGGCATTGTGGGACATTTACATCAATGTCTCTCGTCCAGGACTGAACGATGTGCGGGTGCGTCGGGCGATCATGCACGCGATCGACCGGGAGGCGCTGGCGGAAGCGATGGGGTATGGCAGCGCGAAGCCGACGCAGCAGCTTTGGGCGCCGAATTCGCCGTATTATATCAAGGCGCTCGACAGCCGTTATCCGTATGACCCGGCGAAGGCGCGGGCGTTGCTGGCGGAGGCCGGATACAAGGACGGGCTGGAAATCACGCAGTTATTGTTGAACACCACGGAATACCGGCAGATTTCCGAGGCGTTGCAGGGGATGCTGGCCGAGGTTGGCGTCACATGGAAGTTCGATGTGGTTGACGTGTCGCAATACATTCAGTTCGCGCGTGGCACGCCGCGCGGCGACATCATGATGGGGCGCAATGGCGGGCGTGGCGACGCGGTGGAGGGGCTGGCGCAGATCGCCGGCACTGGCGGCAGCGTTAACCCCGGCGGCGCGGCGAGCCCGAAGATCGATGCACTGCTGGAACGGGCGAAGCGCCTGTCCCCTCGCGACCCGAAACGGCTGGAGACAATGCTGGAATTATCGCGCGAGATTTCCGAGCAGGTTTCGAACTTCCCGATCATCACGCGGGCGACGGTTTACGCGTATAAACCCGGCTGCGTCGTGGACCTGAAGGGCTTGCAGGCGGCGGGCGATGACCGGTTCAACGATGTGCGGGTCGGCGCGCACTGTAAATAGCGTCAGGCCTCCCTTCCACGGAAAAATGGACGGTTTCCAAAGGCGAGCCTTTGGCGGAGGTCCAGGAGGCAGCGCCTCCTGGCGGGGTGTGGGGCAGCGCCCCGCGTTCTTCAACCGAACCCTGGCCCAGCCATTGCCGGAAGCGTGTGTCACCACGATGTATGCCGCCGCCACCAGAACCGGGCGTCCAGCCCGGTACCTGGCGGATATCGCTTCACATCCACCGGGAAACGACCCCATGCCCGCCCCTTCCTCGCGCACGAAGATCACCCCGGATTTCTCCGGCAATGCCTGCCAGGGCCACACGCAAGAGGACCAGGAAAAACTCTGGGACGCGGCGAACCGGCTGGTTAACGCCCGCGGTCTCGCGATACGGCTGACCGGCTGGCTGTCCCAGCACGTCCAGAACGCCGCGGGCGGGCTGGAATCCCTCGGCCATCGCGCCCTCGGCGCGGCCTGGGACGGGGTGGAGGATAAGGTGCGCGCCTCCGTCGAAGCCGTCCTGTGGAAAGCCCACGATGTCGCCACCCTGGGTCTGGGCGCGCATGGCGAGAAGGATTCCTGGAGCTGGCTGAACCGCATCCTCGCCTCCGCCAGCGGCGCCCTCTCCGGTCTGGCCGGTCTTCCTGGGCTTTTGTTCGACGTGCCGGTGACGACGATGCTGATGATGCGCTCGATCGCCGAGATCGCGCGCGACCATGGCGAGGACATCGCCAGTGAGGAGGGACGGCGCGCCTGCCTGGAAGTGCTCGCGCAAGGCGGCCCCAGGATGGAGGATGACGACGCGGAGATCGGTTACTGGTCAACGCGGGCGGGTCTCAGTCACCTCACCATCGCCGCGCTGACCCGCACCGTCGCCTCGCAACTGGGCGTGCGTCTGTCGGAGACGATGCTGGCCCGGATGGTGCCGGTCGCGGGCGCGGTGGCGGGGGGCGGGTTGAACTGGGTGTTCATGGGATACTATCAGGAGATGGCGCGGGTGCATTTCACCCTCCGTCAGGTGGAGCGGCACACCGGCGATCCGGCCGGGGCGCGGACCTGTTTCGACCGCCTGGTGGCGCAGGCGGGTGCGCTGAAGAAATCGGGCAGCGGCCCGGTCATCGACGCCTGAACACAAGGCGCTGGAACAAGGGAGCGGGAGCGATGAACGGCAACGCGGTGGACTGGTTCGTGGATCGCCATGTGCGCGAGGGCGATCCGGCCGGCGTGGCGTTCGAGGATCCGTGGCGCGTGTTGACCCGCGGCGCCCTGGCCGTGGCGACGCGGCGGTGCGCGGGCGCTCTGGCCGCCGCCGGGATCGGGCGGGAGCGGCGGTTGGTGATGCTGATGCTGGACACGGTGGATTTCCCCGTTGTGTTCTGGGGCGCGCTGCGGGCCGGGATCATTCCCGTGCCGGTCAACACGCTGCTGACGCCCGACACGATCGCCCATGTGCTGGCGGACAGCCGGGCGGAGGCGGTGGCGATCTCCGAACCATTGGTGCCCGCGTTG
>JAYVCG010000135.1:0-7017 GCA_043750075.1 Acetobacteraceae bacterium
TTCCTCCACCTCGCCCAGATAGGCCTGCGTCACCGCCGACAGCGCCCATGCCATCGCCAGGTTGGGGTTCAGTTGCAGCGCGCGTTCGTGCAGCGAGGCTGCCTCGCGCAGGCTGCGATGCAGGAAGGCGCGCACATGCCCGGCGATCGTCAGCGCCCTGGCGTCGTACGGGTCCAGCATGATGGCCCGTTCCGCGAGCGCGCCGCTGCGCGTCATCATCTCCCGCGGGTTGTCAGCCCAGTCCTGGCCGACGAGGAAGGCGTGCCAGTAGGCGTACCAGGCGTGCCCGGCGGCGTAATCCGGCTCCAGCACGATCGCCTGCGCCAGATACTCCCCCGCCTGGAGGAAGCTTGCCCGTTCCAGCCGCGTGATGAGCGGGATCGAACGCAACACCAGATCGTAGGCGGTGGCATCGACATGCGGGCGGGCGGCGCTGCGTTTGGCCTCGATCAGCAGGATTTCCGGGTCGATCTGCGCCACCACCTCGGCCGCGATCTCGTCCTGCACTGTCAGCAGGTCGTTGGCCTGGCGGTCGAACCGCCTGGCCCAGACGATCTGGTTGCCGGCGCGCAGATCGAGCAGGCGCAAGGTGATGCGCAGTTTGTTGCGGCTGCGCTGTACCGTGCCGTCCAGCAGGAAATCGATGCCGAACGCCCGCCTGATCCCCGCCTCATCGCGATTCTGCTGGGCGAACCGCGCCAGCGAACTGGATGACACCACGAACATCCAGCGGAACCGCGACAACGCCGTGCTGATCTCATCCGCCAGTCCTGGGCCGAGATAGGAATCCTCCTCGGACAAGCCGACGCATTGCATGGGCAGCACGCCGACATGCGCGCCGCCGCGCGGCAGTCGGCCATCCCTTTGCGGACCGCCATCGTCGGGGGGATCGTCGTCGAAGCCCATCGTGCCGGACGTTTCCACCGGTGGCGGTTCCGGCGGTGGAGCGGGCGGGCGGGCGGGAAGGCGGTTGCTCGACGGGCCGCGGATTTCGGTCAGCAGCTTCTGCGTTTCCGCCGAGGGGGCGGCGTCGAGCAGATCGGCCAGCACCGAGCGGCAGCGGTCATAGGCCTGAATGGCCATGCCGCGCTCGCCCCGTTCGGCGTGCGCGCGCATCAAGGCCCGCCAGGCGCCTTCATGCGCGCGGTCGATCTGCAACAGCCGTTGCGCCGCCGGGATGGCCGTGTCGGGTTCGCTTTGCTCGCGCAGCAACGACTCGGCCACGCTGCGGGCGCGGTCGCGCAGACGTTCGCGTTCGGCGCTCAACCACATGTCGAAGGCCGGTTCGATGCCGTCCAGATCCTCCAGCAGATCGCCATCCAGCAAGGACAAAGACGCGGGCTGGCTGATGGTCGCGCGCATCACTTCCTCGACATCGACCCAGACGGCGCCAGGTTTCAGCGACAGATGATCGCGCGTGACCTGGAGGACTTCGGTTTGCGCGGGCGCCAGCACTTCCAGCAGCCGGTGGATTTCCTGGCGTAACGAGGCCCGCGCCTGTTCTTCCGGCCGCCGGCTCCAGAGCAGTTCGGCGAGCCTGCCGCGCAAGGCCGGCCGCGGCGCCGACAGCGCGACGGCGGCCAGCAGAGCGCGGGTTTTGCGTCCCGTCGGCAAAACGTTTTCACTTGTAACGGTCCATGCCTCCATCTGACCAATCAGGCGCAAACGAACGACGATCTGACCTGTTGTGCCGGAGGACAAGGCATCTCCTTTTCCATTAAGCGGCTGGCGCCGTTCGCGAGATATAACGCACGGATGAAAAACTCCGCAACAGGCGCGCGGGCGTTCAAAAAAAATCCATTCTCGCCAAATTTCGCGCGATCTTTCGCGCGCGCGAAGGCGTTCATGACGAAATCGAAGCGTGTTTTCCTTGATCCATAAGGTAAATCTGACTGTTGAAGGGTCAGGTAAAAATCATGAACTCCCATCAATAAAAACAAAAAATGAACGTAATTGCTCGCCCCTCCCTATCCCTTTGAAATTTAAACACAATTTTTGGCTTCTATAAAACATACCGCCATATTCTTCAAAAAACCATGAGCAATTTCAACGTATTGCGTTTTTACTTCAGGCGGCTAAAATTTCTGTTCTTGTCCAACCCGTTGATAAACCAAGAGGTTTTTTGTGGAGGGGTAGGTGAGCAATTACAAATGAACAGTGGCGCCTTTAACGATTTAACGGTGAAAAAACGATAAAATACTGTCGCGCCGACACACGCGCGCGCGGCGATCCGGTCTTCGCGCGCGCTTCGACGGAGCCAGGATCAAACGATGGTTTTTTATTTCCCTTAAATGGCCGCTTCAGCGAAAATCTTTCTTACATCGCCGTTCCAGGCAGAACGATTACGCGACAGCCAATGCTCCGCCTGCACCGGACCGCCCGCGGCGATGACTTGCAGGGGTTCCAGATGAATTGACTCATCATTACCGTTTTTATCACGCCGGCCACGCGCCCGCAGCCCGTCGCACGCGATCGTCACCACGTCGCGCGCCAGATCGCGCAGCGTGCCGGCACGGAACGCGGTGGCCAGACCCTGGCGCGGCACGGCGTTCCGCAGCGCCACCGCGTCTTCCCGGCCCATGCCAAGAACCAGGGACTCGGCGGCGGCCAGCGCGGCGTCGTCGTACAGCAGCCCGGCCCAGAGCGCGGATTGCGCCACCATCATGTCGGCCCGCCCCGCGTCGGCGCCGCGCATTTCCAGGAACTGTTTCACCCGCACATCGGTGAACGCCGTCGTCATGTGATCGGCGAAATCGCCGATGGTGGGCGTCACCCCCGCCAGATTGTGCAGCCGTCCGTTCATGAAGTCGCGGAACGAGGCGCCCGCCACATCGATGTACTGACCCTTCCGGTAAACAAAATACATCGGCACATGATCGACCAGCCACGCGGCGTAACGCTCGAAGCTGAATCCGTCTTCCAGCATGACGGACGGGATCCCCGACCGCTGGTTGTCGGTGTCGGTCCAGACATGCGCCCGGCGCGACAGGAAGCCGTTTTCCTTGCCCTCCGTGAACGGGGAATTGGCGAACAGCGCCGTCGCCAGCGGTTGCAGCAGCAGCGACACCCGCAGTTTGCGCGCCATGTCCTGTTCCGAGGCGTAGTCCAGATTGACCTGCACCGTGCAGGTGCGCGTCATCATGTCCAGGCCCATCGAACCCACCAGCGGCATGTAGCGCCGCATGATGGCGTAACGGCCCTTGGGCATCCACGGCATGTCCTCGCGCGCCGCCAGCGGATGAAAGCCAAGTGCCGCGAACCCCACCTCCAGCCCTTGGGAAACGGCGCGCACCTGTTCGTAATGCGTCTCCAGCTCCGCCGCCGTTTCGTGCAGGGTCTGGGTGATCGCGCCGGACAGTTCCAGTTGACCCGCCGGTTCCAGCGACACCGAGGCGCCGCCCTGTTTCAGCCCGATCGTGTTGCCATGGTCGAGGATCGGCGTCGCGTCATACGCCTCCAGTCCCCGCAGCACGTCGCGGATACAGCCTGGCTGGCCATCCGATGGCGCATAGGGCGGCATTTTCAGATCCCCGAGACGGAACCCGAATTTCTCGTGTTCCGTCCCGATCCCCCATTCTTCCCTGGGCTTGCAGCCCATGGCGATGTGTTCGGCGAGTTGTCGGAGCGATGCGATGGGGGTCGCGTCGCCGTCTCCTGGATTGGACATGCGGCTCTCGGCGTTTCAGGTTGACCCACCGTACTCGGCCCACCCCATGCCGGGCAACAGGGCCTGTCCCGCCGCCGCCGCCGTCTCGGCGCGCAGCACGAGGGGACCGAGGGAAAGCGGTGTCACCCAGGGCATCCTCCGCAGCATCGCGCGCTCGACGGGGGTGAAGCCGCCCTCCGGCCCGACCAGCAGCGCCATGGGCGGGCGCGCGCCAGCGGGAGCCGGTCCCGCCACGCGCCCCAAACCGGCCTGTTCCGAAGCGTCATCCGCGGTTTTTACCCGTGACCCGGCCGCGTCATCCGGCCTGGCCGGAGGAGGGCGATGGAGGAGCCGTGGATCGACGGCGTCCGCCTCCAGCCGTTCCAGGGCCGCGAACAGCCGCCGCTCCACCGGCCAGGCGGCGAGCACGGCGTCGAGCCGCGCGGGAGGATCGACCGGCGGCACCGTCAGGCGTTCGCTTTGCTCGGCGGCCTCGATCGCGATGGCGCGCAGCCGGTCCTCGTTGACCCGCGCCGCGTTGGTGCGTCCGGTGAGGACAGGCATGATCCGCGCGGCGCCCAGTTCGACGGCCTGACGCACCACGAGATCGGTGGCGTCGCGTTTCAACAGCGCGAACACCAGCCAGGGACCGGATTCCGGCGTCTGGGGGCGGGTGCGCCGCATGACGGTCAACACCGCCCGGTCGCGGCGGGGGAAGGCCGCGTGCGCCAGCCATTCTCCGTCCACGCCGTTGAACAGCCGCACGGGATCGCCTGGCCCCTGCCGCAGCACGGTGCCGAGATAATGCGCCTGCGCGGCGGAGGCGGGGATTTCCACGCCCAGGGAAAGGGGGGAAGGGACGAACAGGCGGGGGGAGGTGGTGTTCATGGTTGACCGGGACAGGATGAGGCGCAGAGTAATATCATGATCGAGCACACGGATATCGCCGCCTCGGGCTGGGTCTCGAAACTGCCGCGCGCCTGGCTGCCGTATCTGCTGCTGGCGCGGGTGGACCGGCCGATCGGCACCTGGCTGCTGGTCCTGCCGGGCGTGTGGGGGATCTTGCTCGCGCGGGCTTCCTGGCCGGAGACCATGCGGCTGATCGTGCTGTTCGGGATCGGCGGCCTGGTGATGCGCGCGGCGGGCTGCGTGGTGAACGATCTGTGGGATCGCGACATCGACCGGCGCGTGGCGCGCACGGCGGGCCGGCCGCTGGCCTCGGGCGCGATCCGGCCGCGGCAGGCGCTGGTGTTCCTGGCGGCGCTGCTGGCGTGCGGGCTGCTGGTGCTGCTCAGCCTCAACCGGCTGTCGCAGATGCTGGGGATCGCCTCGCTGGTGCTGGTGGGGCTGTATCCGCTGGCCAAGCGCGTGACCTGGTGGCCGCAACTGGCGATGGGTTTCACCTTCGGCTTCGGCGCCCCACTGGGATACGCCGCTGCCTCCGGCCGCGTCGATCTGGCTTTTGTTTTGCTGTACGCGGCCGCGATTCTGTGGGATCTGGGCTTCGACACCATCTACGCGCACCAGGACCGCGAGGACGACGCGCTGGCCGGTGTTCACTCCACCGCCCGGCTGTTTGGGGAAAACACGCGCCCGTTCCTGGCCGCCTGTTACGCCGCCGCCGTGCTGGTGTTCGCGCTGGCGGGCTGGTCCGCCGGTCTGGGCTGGTGGTTTTATCCGGCGCTGGCGCTGCCCGCCGCGTTGCTGGCCCGCCAGGTCATCCGGCTCGACATCCACGATCCGGCGGGCTGCCTGACCCTGTTCCGCGCCAACCGCGAGGCGGGACTGGCCTTCGCCGCCGCGATCCTGGCGGGATGGTTATGAGGCCATGACCGTGGCCGGGCCATCGCCGCCCGCCCGGTTCACCGGGCCATCGCCGCCCGCCCGGTTCATGGCAGCGGACGATCCGGCCGCCTTCATCCGCGCCCATACCGCCCTCGGCGTATCCCCCCTGGTGCCGGAGATCGGCCTGTACCTGGCCACCGAGATCACCCCGATCTGGCAGGCGACCGAGGACTGGCTGCGCGCCCGCGCCATCGAGCCGCCGTTCTGGGCCTTCGCCTGGCCCGGCGGCCAGGCCCTGGCGCGGCACATCCTGGACCACCCCGCTTTGGTGGCGGGCAAGCGTGTGCTGGACTTCGCCGCCGGGGGCGGGATCGCCGCCATCGCCTGCGTCCGCTCCGGCGCGGCACGGGTGGAGGCGGCGGAAATCGACCCCCTGGCCCATGCCGCGATCCGCCTCAACGCCGCCGTCAACGGGGTGGAGGTGATCGTGCCTCCCGGCGACATCGTTGGCGCGGCGTGCCGCTGGGATCTGATCCTGTGCGGCGATGTGTTTTACGACGCGGGCATGACCGGCCACATCCTCCCCTGGCTGCGCGCCATGGCCGCCGGAGCCGAGGTATGGATCGCCGACCCTGGGCGTACGTATTCGCCGCGGCCCGATCTGTCCTCCCTCGCGCGGTACCGTATCCCCACGTCCCTGGAACTGGAGGACCGGATCGAGCGGGAGGTCGTGCTGTGGCGTCTGACGCCCTGACGCCAGGGCAATCGGGTGAACCGGGTCCGGGACGGCACTGCTCATGGAGTGACGGCGGTAAAGGGAAGAAAAGGGTTTCAACCGCGGATGCACGCGGATGAACGCGGATATCCCGGGGTACCGGCCGGCTCATGATGATCCTCATCAGCCGGAGCGGGCGCCAGACGGGTGCGGCAGCCGGGAATATCCGTGTTCATCCGCGTGCATCCGCGGTTAAAACCCTTGCCTTCCCTTTACCGCCGTCACTCCATGACCAATGCTGTCCTGAGCCCGGTTTACCCGATTGCCCCGCGCGCTGCCCCGCGCTGTATCGCCCCTCCGGCACCCCATGCGACAAAGTATGTATCCGGCGAGGAAAACCGCATGTTCGAAACCTGGCGTAAAATCATCATTGGCCATTTCCGCACCTTCCTCGCCCTGGCGGTGATGCTGCTGGCATGGCCACTCGCGCCCCCCTCCCTGGGCGGGCTGACCAGGGCCGTCATCGCGTGGGACGCGGGCCTGATCGTTTTCCTGCTGCTCGCCGGGTATTTGTTCCTGACCAGCACGGTGGAACAAATGCCCAGTGAGGCCGAGGCGCAGGAGGAAGGCCAGTGGACCATTTTCTGGGTCATGATTTTCGCCACCGCCGCCAGTTTCGCCGCTCTGACGCATGAATTTTCCGCTTTCAAGAGTGGCTCAGGGCAACATTCCGTGTGGCGGGTTGGGCTGGTTGGGGGGACGCTGGTGCTGTCCTGGCTGTTCGCGCACACCATGTTCGCCTTGCGGTATGCCCATGAATGGTATGATGACGACGGGCATGGCGGCCCCAGGAAAGGCCTGGCGTTTCCTG
>JAYVCG010000136.1:0-4650 GCA_043750075.1 Acetobacteraceae bacterium
CGCCCCCGCCCCCCAGACCCGCGCGTGAGGGCAGGGTGACGGCGAGCGACAGACCGATCGCCACCGCCGCGTCCGCCGCCGTGCCTCCGGCCGACAAGACCTGCCGGCCCAGAAGCGCCGCGTTTGGCTCATCCGCCACGACACCGCCCAGAAAGCCCGAGACATAGCCCGGCTGCCCGGCTTTCGGTCCGCCCCCGAGCATGGAATCCCAGGCGGAACCCACTGTGGAACAGCCCGCGGTCAGCACACCCAGCGCCAGGGAGACCGCCACGCGCAGGCCGGTCCGCGCCGCGCGGCGCGTTCTGGTGTTTCCGCCGGTGTTCGTGCTCGCTGTTGGCGCCATTCCGGTCCCCGGTCTTCCTGTGTTGGCCTTACCGCAAGATCGGGGCCGCGGGCTCAGGGGAATCTGAACCGCCGATCCACGACGCCGCCGTCTCGTCCTCCGCCCATGCGGAGCCGCGCGCGGCCCGCCTTCTGGCCGGGCGGGTCCGTGGTGCGGTGATGCGTGAGGCTGCCATAAACGGCTTCCGGGGTACCGGCAACCGGATGGTGGGATGATGCGAAAGCGGGCCTGGCGCCAGAGGTGAGCGCGCGGCGCCCGGATTATTTCATGCCATGATGTCTGAACGCATGTTCACTTGTTCCCCCGCGGCCGGCCGCGCCGCTTGCCGGTGGCCGATGCCGGAGCGGGTTTGGCGGTCCGCCGGTGGCTGGCGAGCCAGGCGTAAATCCTCTGGGCGGGCTGGCGGACTTCCGGATTGACGTCATTCAGCATGCGTTCGCCGCGTACGTAGGCGACGAACGCCGCGTGGATTGGTGCGTGCCGGTCGGCCTCTCCGGTGGTTTCGAACCATGTGATCAACCGTTCGCCATGGCCGGTGCGTTCGGCGAGGCGGAGCAAACGGAGAAGATCGCCGAAGTAGTTGAGATCTGGAGTGGTGAAACCGAGTTCGAAAGCAACAGTCAGATGGTGAGTCGCCACGCCGAAATTATCTCGTGATAATTCCAATGCGGCATCAATAAGCGCGAGGCAAACCGGGGGCATGTCATGCATTGCATCGCGTTGGGCTGGTGCATCGTCTTGCTTCTGGTGGTTGATATCCAGCCAGAACAGATTTGCGCGCGGGGCCATCGTGGCATCTCCGTCCAGGGCAATGGCGCGACGGTAGGCATCTCTCGCCTCGGCCGGGCGGTCCAAATGGTCCGCCAGCAGAGTGCCGAGGTTGTTCCATGGATGAGAATCATTCGGGTCGAGCCGGATCGCCGCGCGGTAACACTCTTCCGCCTCGGCCGGACGGTCCAAATGGTCCGCCAGCAGATTGCCAAGGTTATACCATGGGTGAGAATCATTCGGGTCGAGCCGGATCGCCGTGCGGTAACACTCTTCCGCCTCGGCCGGACGGTCCAAGTGGTCCGCCAGCAGATTACCGAGGTTGTTCCATGGATAGTAAGAATTCGGGTCGAGCCGGATCGCCGTGCGGTATGCACTCTCCACTTCCGGATAGCGACCGCCTCTGTGATGGTCGAGCGCGATAGCAAAATAGTCCTGCTGTGGTATGTGTTTTTTATTTCCGCTGGAGCGATACTGCTTATTTTTTCGCGGCGAATTGCTGATTCCGGTCTCTTCGCCTGGTATTTCAAGCGCGGCATCCAACGCTTCACCGTACAGCATCCGCCAGCCACTCGACGCCATATTTTGCCCGAATCGATCTTTCAGCCGCCACAAATCATCTCTACTATAGAACGTTTGTAAAAACGCCGTCAGCCACCGCATTTTCTGCCGGGTCCGGCGCGTGCCATGGCGCATCAGATACCAGACATTGAAGAACCGCTCGACAAGCTGATAGCCCGCGCGGGCGCCAGAGGTCGGTACTTCCTCGATCACCCCGAAATCCTTCAACCGGCTCAACTGCGAGGACACGGTGGTGATCTCCGCCCCCGCCGCGAGCGACAGGTCATGCGACGTGATCGGATTCCAGTGCAGCGCGACGGCATCCAGGATGGCGCGCTGCAAGTCCGTGCGTAGTTCCTCGACCCGCGCTTTATACAACGGGGTCATCTGATCGAGCAGCCCCTCCAGATCGGCGAAGACTGTTTCGCTTTCCGCACGCTCCAGCAATTGATAGATCAACGCCAGGATACGCGGGTTCCCGCCGGTCAGCGTGTGCAGCACACGCAAACGCTGCGGCTCTCGCGCCAATATCGCAGCCACGGGCTTACCGGCATCGCCGCGCGCCTCGGACAGGCGGCGCATGCACAGCAGCAACTCCGCCTCGCTCAGCTTTTCCAGAAGATCAATCCGAAAGAATTCATAAAACGCCTCCTGGGCATCGCCGCTCTGCCGGATCGCCTGAGTCGCGGCGCCATACACGATCGGACCATCCTTTGCCTGCAACACCCGGCGCAACTGCCAGTGCTGCGCGGGCGGCAGCGCATTCAAAATCAGGTCGATGTTATCCACGAACAACACCGGACGCCGCCCGGTCGCCGCGACCCGTGCCAGGAAGGCTTCGGCGGCACTCTCCGCGTCCGCCCAGGAGGGGGTCCGCATGTCGGCGTCGAGCCGTGTGGCGGCTTCGGTATCGCCTGATGCCTCCAGCCATTCCGCCAACGCCTCTCCACAGTTTCGCCAGAAACGATCCAGCGAACGGACATTGTATTGCTCCTCCCGGAACGTCAGCGGCAGCAGCTTTATCGCCAAATCCGGATCGGTTTTGATGCCAATTTCCAGACGGCGCAGCAGACTGGTCTTGCCCATGCCGCGCTGGCCCAGGATCAGCCGGTGCCGCGGATCGCCGTCCGCCGCCGTCCGCCGTAACTGATTGAGCAAATAGTCCACCAGTTCCCACCGCGCGATGAAACCGGCGAGGAAATCAGGCTCCTTCAACCGCCGCGGGTCGTAAATGGCGATTCCCGTCAGAGCGGTCATGCCGCGTGATACCGTTGCCAGTACCGGCGCAACAACCCCGAACGGAAGTGGAAGCGCGGCACTTCGGTTGCTGTGGTCTCCGACAAATACCCATCCGTGACCAGCACGCTCAGCCTGTCGCGCAGGGCACGCCGTTCAAGACCCGGTGACGCCGTGACAAGGCGGGCGAACAAGGTATCGAATTGCTCCCCGCCCGCCTCACGCGAACATTCGTCCAGAATCCGGCGCATCTCCGCCGCTTCCTGGGTGGGGAAATTCTTGCTCAGATGCTCTTCCCAGGTCACGAAATAGGTGCGGCGTTCCGGCGCCAACATGGCATCGAACGCGGCGTGGACATCCGCCACCATCGCGGCCCGGCGCCCACCCGCTCCCGCCGCCCCGGTCGGCCGCATCTCCTGGGCGACGTGCTGCAAATAATACGGTGACAGCCAGCCAAGCTGTTCCACGAAAGCCGCGAACGCCGGTTCGTCGAGGGTGAACGGACGGAACAACTCCCCCGTGACCGCCAGATGTTCCAGAAACGCCCTGGCCGCTTCCCTCGTGAAGGGTTCCAGCGGAAACAGCTTCAAATCCACCAGCGCGCCGCCGATGCCCTCCCGTTTCGCGATGATATCGAGGCCGATCGAGCCGGTGAACAGCCATTGCACTTTCTTGTAGCGCTGCTGGAGGGCACGCAATCCATACAGGAAATTCCGCGCGGCGGTCGCGTCCACCTTCACCCGTTCCATGACGAACAGCGCCAGTTCGTCCACCAGGATCACGGTTTTTTGTTCACGGGCGTCCAGGCCACGCACCAGGGTTTCAGCGAACGAACTCCAGTCCATCTGGCCCAGGGCTTCCTGCCATCCCTTGCTCACGTCTTTGGAAAAAAACTGATTGAGCAACTGCGCGCCTCGTCCTTTGACGCGCTCCATCAAAAATTCCTGCTGTTCGATCTGCTGGCAGAGATGCCGTAGAAAGTCAGCTTCCTGGCTCATGCCCTCGACATCGCACAGTATGGCGGTCCAGCCATCGGCGCGGAGGTCTTCAGCGAACTGCTTGATCAACCATGTTTTTCCGACGCGGCGCACGCCCTCCATCAGAATGCTATGGCCGCGTTGGACGTGAAACAGCAGTTCCTCGCGTTCATCGGGGCGGCGAAACATGGGGGTCTCCTAGGCTATGGAAAAATTATTCATAAGAAGATAAATTCAAAATTGAATAAATGCAACACGCAATTTCTTTGTGCCTTCATATTTTCAGTTTGATCCCTGCCCGCAGGGGAAAGCCTTCCCCGTAAGGCACTTCCTCCACCCCACCCGCGATCTGCTACACTCTCGCTGCGCCATGCTTCCCGCGCCCGCCATCAGGAAAGAGAACACCCCATGCGGTTTCCTTACTCAGCCCCCTGGGCTTTTGTCCCCTGGGCTTTCCTCTCCTGGGGCGCCAGGCTGGCCGTCCCGCCGCTGGCCTTCCTGCTGGCGTTCTCCGCCGCCGCTCCCGTCCAGGCCGAGGTTTTCACGGTCGAGCAGCGGGCGGAGATCGTCACCATCGTGCGTGATGCTCTCAAACGCGATCCCTCCATCCTGCGCGACGCCGTTCTGGCCGTGCAAACCGACGATGGGGAACGCGAGAAATCCGCATCCCGCGCCGCCATCGCCTCCGCGCGGGATGCGATGGTCAATCCGAACGATCCGGTCGCCGGCAACCCGCGCGGCAGCGTCACCATCATTGAATTCTTC
>JAYVCG010000137.1:0-5647 GCA_043750075.1 Acetobacteraceae bacterium
CAGCCGTTCGCGTGCGAACGGCTGTCACCCACCCCTACGGTGCCGTCAAAATTTTCGCCCCGGCCGCTGCCTGGGCTGCCTTCTCGACAATCCGGTCAACCCGCGCGTCGATGGTCTTCTCGTCCTCCGCCGGATCGGGGACCGGATAGGTTCCATACGCCGTGACCGGGAGGATCCGGCCTTTATAATGGACGGTCATCCCGCCCCCCACGAAGTGATGCAGCGTCACCGTCACCCCGCGCAGCGCCGTGCCCGGTCCATCGGTCCTGACGCAATACTTCGTGCCCGAGGAACTGAACGTCAGGGCCTTGGTCAGAACCCGTTCCTCGCGCCGGGCCAGGGCATCGTCCAACGCTTCCGGGGTGGCGGTCCAGGGACGATGCGCCGATGCCGCGTCACGCGGTGGAACCGCGAGCTTCTCGTTCCAGAAAGCGATGAAGGTTGGCGAGAACCCGTTCGCGGCCTCGATTGAGCAGATGTCGTGAAGACGCATCTCCTTGACCATCCGATCTTGCAACGTTTGGTTCGCCCGCTCCACCCGCCCCTTCGCCTGGGGCGTCAGCGCGTGGATCGGCTCTATCCCCAGCCGCTCCGCCACCCGGCCGAACTCGGTCTTCCCATCCCCACTTTGGGCGTCCTTGGCGTTCACCCGGAAGATGCCATGCCGGTCCGAGTAGAACGCCAGCGGGCGGCCATGAGCCAGGACCTGGTCCCGAAGCGCCTCCAGATAGGCCCGGGTCGATTCCACCGGGACAAAGCGCAACGCGGTCAGGCGGCTCGTCGCGTCGTCGATGAACACGATCAGCGTGCAACGCGGGCCGCGGTCCTCGAACCAAGCGTGCGGGCTGCCGTCGATCTGGATCAGTTCACCGAACCGGGAACGGCGTTCCCGGAGTTGGAACACCCGCTTCTGCTTCCGCCGCTTCGGCCGCCACAGGCCCAGGCGTATCTGGGCGCGGCGAACGGTCTCGGCCGAGACCTGGAAGCCCTCCCGTTCCAATAGCTTCTCAGCCGCCAGGGTTGGACCAAAACCCTGATATTGGCCCCGGAGATACGCCTCCAGGGCAACGTGGAAGGCCGGTGGCAGCGTCCGGTTCGAGGGCTGTCCCCGCTTGTGGGAGACAAGTCCGGCATCGCCCCGCGCCCGCCACAGGCGCATCAGGCGCTTCATCTGCCGGGGTCCAATCCCAAGCCGCTCCGCCGCGACTTTCTGGCCGATTTGCCCCAAGGCAACCTGACGGACCACACAGGCGCGCTCCCGTTCCGCCAGGCTCATCGATAACGTCTCCACCATCCCCTGTCCCCACGTCGTGCTCAGCCGACACGGGGGACATTCCTATTGCGGGGGAAGGGGACATTTCTAAAGCGGGGTAACATTACGGGATGCAGACTGGTCCTCGTGGACTCAAACGCGTACGATAGTGGCACAGCATACCGGCCAAACAAAGGAATGGCGGCATTCAGGGATCTGAAATAGGAGATTGTAGATGAATATATTAAAATATAATCAAAAACAAATGGAAATTCTCCTTAATGGAGATGAGCTGGCCGTGATTTGTAATTGCATGGCACAAGCCTATCATGCAATTGACATCGTCGATTTTCAGCCAAAAACAGGCATGGATCGAGATAAATTTCGAATGATTCTGGATGAATTCTCAGAGCTTATACCCTCGCCCGAATGCTGAATGGGTCATCGCGGGAGATGAATTCGTTCGGTGGAGAAAGTCCTGTGTTTTTGACGCAAGAGGAACCATGACGGTGGAAACCTTTGATCTCGGCGAAGACAAATTCAGGATCATCCTGGAAAGGGAGACGTTGCTTGTGCTGGCACGCTGCATACAGGAGGCCAGGAGCAAAATCGAGGATTGGGAGTTCCACACCCTGACCGGGGGGACAACGGCCAAGGCGGACGAGATGCGGGCGCAATTCCTGAAGGCCGCCCAGGGCATTCCGAGCGCGGGGACGTAATGTTCCCGGTTGCCCCCGCGTGCTGCTCCATCCAACCCAGGGACTGGCGCCCCTGAGGAGCCGATGAGGAAAATGCTGGTCGAGGTGGATGAGTCCTGGTCCGACGCATGACCAATTTCCAACCTTTTCTGACTCACTCCTGGAGGACCAGGGATATGGGTACGATGCTGCGAGCATTATGCGAACTCTATATACAAGACTTCGATCTTGTCTTTCAGCGGGAAACGGATCCGATCGATCTCTTTTGCCAACAACACGGTACGCCGGATCAAAAAGAACTTTTGGCGCGGATGAGGAGTTTTCATGAAGGTGTTTTGTCGGGTGAGAACTCCCTGAACGATCTCCGGGAAATGGGGTTGGAGTATATTCCGGGTGACGATCCCAACCCGGCTGCATGGTTGCCGCCGCTGATCAGGCATCTTGAGAAGAAGATAGCCGCTTCATGACAAAGAGGAACGACGCGATGCCGCTGATCCCGCCGCGCGGGATGAGCCTGGAGCAAGCCATCCCCCATGTGGAGGAAAACGATCGACGCCGAAGCGGCGGCACAGACCAGTGAAAGCCCAGGGGTTCCGGATACAAAGCGCCGCCATGGGGAACCGTGGCGGCGCTTTCCTTTGTTGTTCCGTCCGCTTCATCGCCGAGGACGCGGAAGACCGGAGGTCACGGAGGGCGAGCCAGCCCAATGCCATGGGCGGCTCTCCGCGACCTCCGGTTCTCCGTGCCCTCCGAGATAAAGCGGACCCGCGATGCACACAAACGCTGGAACCCGTGACACCACCGCTCTGAACACCCCCAAACGCCAAAAAAGACCGCCCCATCGAGGCAGTCCCTTGTCGTCTCAGCCTCCCGTCAACCGGAGGAGAAGGGGCTCAGAACCCCTCGCGTTCCATCCGCTTGCGTTCCAGCTTGCGGGCGCGGCGCACGGCCTCGGCGGCCTCGCGGGCGCGGCGCTCGGACGGCTTCTCATAGTGCCGCCGTAGCTTCATCTCACGAAAAATGCCTTCGCGCTGCATCTTCTTCTTCAGTGCCTTAAGCGCCTGATCGACATTGTTATCGCGTACGAGAACTTGCACCGAAAGCCATCTCCTGCTGTGACGTGCCCGCGCGCGGCTGTCGTTGGTCCGCGGCGCGCAAGGCGGGTTTTCCACCGGTCGGCCGATGAAGCGCCACCCATAACAGGATGACCGACCGGCACAAGCTTTTTTTCAGGATACCGGAGGATGTCGCCCAAACATCCCTCCACCCTGAAAATTGCCCGGCACGGTGCCGCCCAGGGGGGATAACTCCAGGAAGGTTGGGCGGCGGCTGGCGGGCGCCACGGGCCGGTTGTTGCGATACACCCGCAGGGTCGCGCGCTGGCCAGGGTCATCGGAGGTGATGGGGAAGGCCGCGACCTCGGTGAAGCGGCCAGAATACGTCAGGCGTTGCAATTTCTCGATGGAGGGCTGGTCCGTCCAGAAATCCGGTTGCAGCACCACCCAGGTGACCCCAAGGCGGTCGATCATCGCCTCGACCTCATCGGCCGACAGGTTCCGGTCGGTGATGCCCCATTCCCGCACGATGCTGTATTTCACCAGCAGCTTTTCGGCTCTCAGTACGAAGACCTTGGGCGCCGGGCTGCGGGCGCGCATGGAAAAGGTGAAGTTCTTCGACTCCTTACCATGAAACAGCACGGTGTCATCGGCACTGGCGTGACTGAGCACATACTCCGCTATCGCGTCATATCCGCTGATCCTGGGCACGGGATTGAGCGCGACGGTGGTGAGGAACAAGGCCATGCTGGCGGCCACCATCACCGCCCCGCTCTGGCGTCCCATGAGCAGGCGATGCGCCAGCAGAACTGTCAGGACGACCGGCGGGACCGTCAGAAACACCCCATAGCGCGCCTCGAAATGGCCAGTCCCGGAAATCAGCACGTAGTCGCTGACGAACCAGGCCAGCATCAGCACGGCGAGCCGCCGCTCAGCGGGACCGCGCCAGCCGCGCCACGCGACAAGCAGCAGATAAGCGGCGGACGCGGCGAGCGGCACGATCCCCACGATGTCCGGCAACGCGCGCGCGTAAATCGTGAACGCCTGAACGGACAGACGGGAAACCTCCTGATCGCCGCTCGCCGAGGCCGTGCCCGCGCCAAAGGCGATGTCGATATTGACCGGCGCGTACAACACCGTGAACACGGCCAGCGGCACCAGACCCGCCACCCCGGCCGCGAGGGCGATCCAGGTGGATTTTCGCCGCACCAGGGCCCTGCCGTCCTCGGCCAGCAGCGCGGCGGCGAAAGCCGGCGCCACGAACAGAGCGGGTTGCTTGGTATGCACCGCCGCCAGAACCAGCAGAACGGCGGCGAACAGCCATCGCGTCCCGCCGCCGTTCTGGTAGCGCGGCAAGGCGGCGGCGGCCAGCAGCAGGAAGGCCAGCGCCGGGATCTCCAGGACCACCTGGCGCGACCAGCGCAAAACCTCCGGGGCCGCGAACAACAGGATCACCGCCGCGGTGGCGGGAAGGACGCCGGTGACCGTCCGCGCGGTTCTGTACATCCCATACGCCGCCAGAACCGCGAAAAGGGACACCGTGGCCTGCGCGGCGGTATGGGAAAAGCCGAAAAGCGCGAAAACCACGGCCTCCGCCATTGGGAAAATGGGCGGATACAGGCTAATCGTCAGAGCCGGGTAACGCAGATACCATGCCATGGCGAAAGCCATGGGATCTTGCCCCAGGCCCGATGTCACATAATCACGGATCAACTCGCCATTCAGCGCGAAGGTCGCCGCGTCAGTCCACCAAAAATCCTCCCCCCTGGGCGTGGTGAGGAAAAGCAGACCGATGACCGCGGCGATCAATACGGCGGAGACCAAAGGCAGGACGTACGCACGGCCGCGAGCCCTTGGCCGGCCGGGCGATGACGTGGCGGTGGAAGACGCGCGTGATGCGATGAGAGTAATGGCGTTCATGGAAAAACTCCAGTCCACCGATGCGCGAGGCGGAAATTCATCGCGCGGCGCATGAGATTAAAGTGAATGAAGTACAAAAGCGTGTGTTTGATTGGGCACACGATCCCTCATTAATTGCCTAATATCATTTTTAAGAATATCTCTAAAATAAAAACATGCGGGGCGGACGATAATCAAAATAAGACTCTTTCTCATGCAATGTTCCTCACGACCGACAGCGTGGATCGTAAACCGTTTTCGCTGTTAAAAACAAAGAATATCGGACCCAAGGTGATGGACTGTAACCGTACGGAAAGGTCTGTGCTCCGTGATGACAGAGGCATGGCGCGATAAAATTGCTTTTTTCAGGATAATTTTCTTAAAAAACCTACCTTGAATGGTATGAGTGAAAAAGACCTTCTACTTCAGGTTGCTTCAAGGCCAGATTCTCATCCTGGCGGAAGAAAATATTTTTCTTGTCGGGTGTGAATAATCACAGAATTTCAGGCTTTGGGCGGCGGCACTGGCGCGCGGACCAGCGTATGCCATGGCTCGATGGCCATACGACTGTCTATATCTGGGGTAAGCAAAGTTCTTTTGAAAGTCAGTTTTACTCAGTGCTTCTGATCTTATACCAACCGGCGGAGAGAGTGACGTACCGCTGTCTCACCCCGTCATCCCCCGGCCCGGCCGGGGGATCTCGCGCGGCACGGTGCTGGTACGGATCCCCCGGCCGGGCCGGG
>JAYVCG010000138.1:0-7264 GCA_043750075.1 Acetobacteraceae bacterium
GAAAGCCTTGCCGGCATCGCGAATATGCACGGACGCTCATGGTTTGATCCAGTTTCGCGCCGCCAGCGTCAGATCGCCGCCCAGCCAGGCGGAGCGGAAAGGGCCGGACGGTCCCCCTTTGACCCGCTCGGGGAAGCGGCGCTGGTAGAAGGCGAACCAGCCCAGAATGCCGCCCTTGGGCACTTCCACCGAGGGTTCGTGGGTCAGGGTGGAGAAGGCTTTGGGATCGCGCAGTCCGGAGAGCACGCGCGCGGCGAGGCGATGGATCGCGCCGCCGCCGCGTTCGTACCAGTCCTCGCCTCGCAGCGCGGCCAGTTCGGCGAGCATGATGAGCGGCGCCAGCGCGAAATTGTGATAATCGAGCGCCTGTTGCCGCCGGGCCAGTTCCATCGGCAGGACGCCATCGGCGCGGATGTCGGTCATGGCGTCGTCGTAGGCCTGGCGGGCGTATTCCAGGTGACGCCGCGTGCCCGTCGCGGTGCCCACCGCGCCCGCCGCGAACCCGGCCCAGTACACATGGTTGTTGCGTTTGCGTGGCCAGCCCTGATCGGCGATGACGTTATCGGCCAGCGTGTCGAGCCAGGCGTCGATGGTGGCGCGGTCGGCCTCGTCCAGCATCTTGCGGATCCGCAGATAGCTGGTGGCGATTCCCGCCGTGCGCCATTTGCGCTCGGCTTCCGCCTGGCGGCTGCTCATGCGGCCCAGAAGCGCGCCGCCTTTGGCCCATGCGGCGAGCCAGTTGCCAGCGCAGGTGGCGCTGGCGGTGTCGCCTTTCAGCCCCTCGTCCGCCATGGCCTGAATGGTGACGATGGTGCGGTCGAGCGTGGCCAGCGCGGCGCGGTTGCGGGCCATGATCGCCTTGTCGGTGATCGAGCTGGCGGTATCGACGTAAAAGCGGTCGGCGGAGATGTCGCGCACGGGCGGGGGCGGTGTTTCGCAGGCAGCCCAGGCGAAGGCCGGGAGGAGAGCGAGGCACAGCGCCAGCGGGATGGCCGCCGGTTTACTCGCCGGACGCCATGTGCATGAGGGTGATGAGGACAGCGGACGCTTCACGCACGATCCCCGGCGCGCGCCGTTGTGCCGCCACGGGGAGGGGCGGGGCGGATCGTCACGGGTGGGGATGCGGGTTCAGGATGCACGGCCTCGCACGCCTCATGGTGTGGTGACCGGTATCCTGGCGGTCTGGATGACATGGCCGGAACCTACCGCGTCATTGACCCACCGGAAAGGCCATTCCGCCATTCTTTCCGCGGGATGGATGAGGATTTTGAATTGCACGGGCTGTGATCGACGGCGTTTGATGGTGGCAGTGCCCGGCGGTGCTGGTGAGCGGATGGTTTTAAGAAATGAAATCATGAATGATTTATAATTAATTGATTTATATGATATTTGTGGAATTTATTTGATCGGATTCTTCTGACGGCCAGCAAGGCCGGGGCTCCGCCCCGCACCCCGCCAGGGGAATGTCCCCTGGACCCACTCCGTTCAGTGGTTTCCAAAGGCCATCGCCTTTGGTGGAGGTCCAGGAGGCAAAGCCTCCTGGTGGGGTTTCGGGGCAAAGCCCCGCCTTCCTTATCAGACACGGCACCAGAGAAAGATGCCAAAGCACAACCCCACCAGCGACCCCATTGAATTTTCAGTAAACCTTACAAAACCCCTTCCATAGGGTGTGGATAACCTGATACATACACTCATAGGTTGTATACTGTTTCTTAACAATCCACTCGGGGGAGAGCATGAAAGACCGTTTGCTGCTCGACACCATGGTGAAAGAGCGCCTGAAACGCTGGCCCCAGCGGCCACCAGGCCTCAAACCACGCCGTGGCAAGGAAAGCTGGCTGCGCGGCCGGCCCTCGGAGGAAATGGGTGTCAGCAACCCGTTCCTCAAACTGCCGGGCAGCACGAAACTGCGAACCCTGCCGGACGGGCTGTGGCTCAATTTCGGCGGCACGTTCGAGGAGCCCTATGTCGATATCTTCGCCATAGAGGCCTGTAGTACCTTACAAAATCTTCTGGACAAACGCTCGCGTTTCGCGCCAAGCACGCATTCTCTGCTGGCGGTCTGTCCGGTGGAGTGGCTGTTGTCGTCCGTGGCGCCCAACGATCCGACACCACGCTGGCAGGCGACGGGCGTGTTCCGCCACGAGCCCACCGTGCCCGCCGCCATACCGGTGCGGGAAATGCGGGTGCTGTATGGGCTGAAAGACCAGCACTACGCCGGGTTCGCGCGTCATCAACTGCCACACGCGCACGAGTTCTTCATACCGATGAAAACGCTGACCGCGGAAAACAGCGAGGACAACCCCAGATTGCGAGCCCTTCTGGAACGTGCCTCGCTATCGGCGAATTTCTATAACATGACGGAGTGATCCGCGCCGGCTTCCGCCAGCGCCACATCGGGCCGGTCGGTGATCAGTCCGTCCACGCCCCAGCGGATCAACCGGCGCATCGCGGCACGCCGGTTCACCGTCCACGGCAGCACGCGCAATCCCAGCGCATGCGCCTTGGCCACCGCGGCGCGGGTCAGTGTCTCCCAGGCCGGAGCCCATGTTTCCCCGCCGGTCGCGGCGACGGCGGCGGGAACGGAAGTGGCGAGAGGGATGCCATCCCACCACAGCGCCGCCGCGCGTTCGGTCGCCGCCGAGGTCAGCCAGGCCGTGCGGATATCCGGACGAACGCGGCGCACATGCCGGGGGCCGCGCCAATCGAACGATTCGACGATCACCCGGTCCGCCATGCCGGTGGCGTCCACGAGGGCGAGCACGGCCTCGGCCATCCGTCCGGGCGCGGCGGTGTGCCCCGGATGACGCGGATCGGTCTTCAGTTCGATGATGAAACAGGCATCGGGGGAGAGACGCAACACCTCCTCCAACGTGGGGACGCGGATGCCGTCGCCGCCTTTCTGGGCGCGGAACAGCATCCGGTACGGGGTCAGCGGGCGGATGCGGCCCACATCGTAGCGGCGCAGGGCGGCGAGGGTGAGGGTGTGGATCAGCGGTCCCGGCGCCGCGATCCAGGCTCCGGCGGCGTCGCGGGTGATCGCCGGGTTCAGCGCCGGATCGTGGCAGACCACCACGACGCCATCCGCCGTCATCCCCACATCGAGTTCGCACCATCGCACACCCAGGGCGAGGGTATCGCGGAAGCCTTCGAGGGTGTTCTCGGGGAACAGGCCGCGCGCGCCGCGATGGCCGATGATCTGGATGGGATGGTTCATGGTGATGCCGGATGCCGGGTGGGGAGAGGGGAGATGTCCGCTCCCGCCGTCCCTGTGGGTGAGAGACACATTTTTTGAAGATGATGAACACGGATCAGGACGGATGCTGGGATGGGCGGTCAAGGTGGGAGCCGGATCATGCGGCGCTTTCCGTATTCTGGTCAGTATCTGATGTATCCCTGGGCCGCGGGGCTCTTCATCCCTTGATCCTTCCGATCGTTTCCACGGGTGTCAGCACCGCCACGCCGGACTGAAGCGGCACCGTGCCAAAATCCCGGCGATTGAACGTCACGATGGCGGCGGCCCCGTCGCGCCCAGGCTGCACTTCTGATAGACTGCGTGCCCATCAGCACGGGGAAATGAGCGATGGAATACACTACCTTGGGCCGCACGGGCCTGCGCGTCAGTGTCGCCGGGCTTGGCACCGGCGGGTTCAGCCGCATTGGCGTTGGCACCGGACAGTCCGAGGACCACGCGGTGGGCATCATCCGGCAGGCGCTCGATCTTGGGGTCAATGTGATTGACACCGCCGCCGTTTATGGCACCGAGTCCATTGTCGGCAAGGCGCTGCGCGGGGTGGCGCGCGACAGCGTGGTGGTCTGCACCAAGGCCTCGAAACCGGCGGGCGATCCGGCGTTCACGGTGGCGGGCATCCTGGAAAGCCTGGACGGATCGTTGCACCGTCTGGGCCTGGATCACGTCGATGTGTTCCAGTTGCACGCGGTGCCGCCCGCCGCTTACGACCACGTACGGAACGAAATCGTGCCCGCGTTGCTGCGGGAGAAGGAGAAGGGGAAATTCCGCTTCCTTGGCATCACCGAAACGTCACCGAACGATAACGAGCAGCACATGATGCGCCGCGCGGCGGCGGACACGCCCTGGGACACGGCGATGTTCGCCTTCCATCTGATGGCGCAGGTGGCGCGCGAGGCAGTGTTTCCGTTGACGCGGCAGAACGGGATCGGGACGCTGATGATGTTCGCGGTGCGGAGCATCTTCGCCCGCCCGGCGCAACTGGCGGAGACGATGAAAGACCTCGCCGCCAAGGGGCTGGTGCCGGCGGACCTGGCCGCGACGGATGAGCCGCTTGGCTTCCTGGTGCATCCGGAGGGGGCGAGTTCATTGACCGACGCCGCCTATCGTTACGTGCGGCACGAGCCGGGGGCGGATGTCGTGTTGTTCGGCACCGGGGACGCGGCGCATCTGCGGGCGAACATCGCCTCCCTTTTGAAGCCGCCGTTGCCGGAGGCGGACCGGGCGCGGCTGAAGATGCTGTTCAGCCATCTGCGCGGCGTGGGGCTGGAGGCGCCGCCGTTCGCCGCGCAACGCCACGCGGGCGCCGCCGGGATGATGCCGCTGGGATGAGAACCATTTCCGGCACGAGGAGATCGTGTGCCGTCATCCGGGTTTTCATCCGGCTCGCGCGCCTTGGCGGATGTCATGAGTTTCTCACGTACCGGGCCAGACCCCGGACCCTGGGCTTCAAAGGTGCTTCCGGCGCCGGCATGTGATAGACGGAAAAACCAACCGGACATTCACGCAAGGGGGAAGACAATGCCTGTCATCGGGGATCTGCTCACCACCACCATGGCCAGCCTCGCCTTCGTCGGCTGCGCCTTGTCAGCCGTGACGCAGGCGCCGGGCACGCCGCCTCAACCGCGGCGGCGCGAGGTCATTGTCAATGGAAAACGTGTCAAGACCATCGACGTGCATGCGCATTGCGCGGTGCCGAGGGCGATGGCCGTGGTCGATCTGCCGCTCGAATCGCCTGGGCTGCTAATGCACGACACCAGCACCCGCCTCGCGGCGATGGACGCGCAGGGCATCGATGTGGAGGCGTTGAGCATCAACCCGTACTGGTATCGCGCGGAACGCGACGCGGCCGCGGAACTGATCAGAATTCAGAACGAAACGCTGGTGGAATTCTGCGCCGCCAGCCCGGACCGTTTCGTGGCCTTCGCCACGGCGGCGCTGCAATATCCCGAACTCGCCGCCGAGCAGGTCGAGCACGCGGTCAAAAAACTCGGCTTCCGCGGCATCGGCGTTGGCGGCAGCGTCGCCGGGGAGGAACTGGCCAACCCCCGCTTCCACCCGTTCTGGGCCAAATGCGAGGAACTGGGTGTGCTCGTGTTCCTGCATCCGCTTGGCACGCGGGAACTGGAGCCAAGCGGGCGGCTGGCGGGCAGTGGCTTGTTGACGAACACGATCGGCAATCCGCTGGAGACCACGATCGCCTTGTCGCATCTGATTTTCGAGGGCACGCTCGACCGGTTTCCGGGGTTGAAGATTTGCGCCTCGCATGGGGGTGGTTTCCTGCCGTCCTATGCCAATCGTTCGGACGCGGTGACGCGGACGTTTCCGGACCGGGTTGGAAAGTTGCCGAAGAAGAACCCGACCGCGTATTTGCGGGATGGGCAACTGTTTTTCGACACCATCGTGTTCACGCCTGAGGCGTTGCGGCATTTGATCGCGGAGACCGGTGCGGGTCAGATCATGATCGGCACCGATTATCCGTTTCCGTGGACCAGCACCGAGGTTGATCTGGTGCTCAATACGCCGGGGTTGAGCGATGAGGAGCGGATCGCGATTTTGGGTGGCACGGCGGCGCGGTTGCTCGGGATCGCGTGAGACTCCGGGCCTGGCCCCTGACCCCAGAGGGCTCTGAACTTGTGAAGCTTTCGGATCATGTTCGGAAAAACACAATATCTGGTGGGGAGTTTGACAACCCATGCATGGGATATGGTGTATTTGCCGGCGGAAATCGAAAGATTCACAGGTTCTCCGGCCTCGGACGGCAACCGGACCGAAAATCGGCACTCTTGATCATCTCAATCAGGGCCAGCGCGGCAGGATTGAGGTAGCCATTTCGGCGATGCAGCAGAGCGATCTTGATGGCGGTCCGTAACATCGGCGCTCGCAACTCACAGACTGCTCCTAACCGCAACTCGTCACGCACGCTGCTTTCTGGCATGAGCGCGATACCAAATCCGGCCTGCACCAACCGCTTTTGCGCTGTTAGACTGTCGATTACGGTAACTTTTTCAGGATCGAGGCCTGCCGCGATAAGCTGACGCTGCAGGACGTGGCCGAAGGATTCACGCTCGCGCGTGGCGGGAAAGCCAATCCACTTCTCTGACGACAAATCCTTTGCCTGAAGTTTCCTGCCGGCTAGCGGATGGCCGGCAGCAGCGATCACCAACAGCGCCTCTTCGCCGACAATCTGGGACGACAGGCTCGGGTGGTCGTCGTCCTGGTAGCGCAATCCGAGCGTGACCTCACCGCGGCGAACGAACGCGCTGACCTCTCGGCTGTTTGCCGTGCGCAGCTCAAGATCGGCGACCGGCGAGCGGCGCGCGAACTTGCGGAGAACTTCAACGATGTGGGTGTCGGCAAGTGTGCCAACAAGGGCCAGAGACACCGATCCATTGCCCTCACGGATGCTTGCCCCAACGGCATCGCGCCCATCCTGGATCGCGGCAAGTACAGCCTCGGCATAGGGAAGGAAAGTATGCCCGGCTGTGGTCAGCTCGACCCGCCCCCGCACCCGTTCAAGAAGCTGTGCGCCGAGATGCTCCTCAAGCAGCCCGATGCGCCGGCTAATCGCGGGCTGTGACCGATTGAGCCGAGCCGCGGCGCGGGTAAAGCCGCCGAGCTGTGCAATGGCGACAAATGCGCTGATTTCGTCGATGTCCATGGCTATCCAAATTACTGATGCATGGCTCTGAGATTATGCATTTGACTCATCCAGGTCCAGTGGCAAAGCTTCCCGCGGGAGGTACGGGATCCGACCTCACCATAGGAGGCGATCCATGCGCACTCAGTCAGAACGGGCCGCCGCATTCCAGGCGCTTCATCGAAGGCCCGGCGCGTTCATCATTCCCAATCCATGGGATGCTGGCACGGCACGCTTGCTCGCAGCTCTCGGCTTCGAGGCGCTGGCAACGACGAGCCTAGTACACCTCGCCGGAAATCCGAACCCCTTTGAGGCTGGGATCAGGCGACAAGGGGCTTCCCCTTCATGGTCCATTTGAACGGCTTCGCCATGGT
>JAYVCG010000139.1:0-2548 GCA_043750075.1 Acetobacteraceae bacterium
CTGTCTCGCCCTGGGCACGGGCGTGAACGGTCAGGCCAATACTGGCATGTTCCAGGATGACGTAACGGCGGATGCTCGGGACGGCGCGATATTCAAGCAACTTCTCGATCCGGTCGGTCCGGCCGGAGGAAGGGCTGAGAACCTCGAACACCACGACGGCGCCAGGAACCAGGCGGTCTGAGCCCGGTGCGCGGGTACACGTGACCAGCGCGTCGGGATAGCGGACAGCGTCCCCGATGGTGGCTACTCCCGCGTCGGGGCCAAGGGGTTCGCAGCCGGTCCCCCTTAACCGCGTACGCAAGGCGAACCAGAGGTTCTGGCAAATCCGGCTGTGTCCCAGAGTGCCGCCGGTCATCGCGACGGGCGCGAAGCCGTCGAACTCATACCGTTCCCGCTGGACTTCAGCCCAGGTCAGGAACGCATCACGGGTCATGCGGGGCGTACGGAGAGCGGCGGTCATGGGGGCGATCCTGGCACACGGGACGGTGGCCTTCAATGAATACCCTCTTCCTGGCGCGTGATTCCAGGTCCGCTGACCCGCCGCCAACGATCACCGCGCCAGATGTCATCGCCGCGCGCGGGGGCGGGTTTTCCCACATCGTCAACGCCTCCGGTTTCGCCGCGTGTTCTGACGCACATGGTTGCGCGAAGCCCCTGGTCCTGGCACCACCGCGGCATGGACGATCTGAGCCTGCTGCTGTTGCACATCGAGTGGGGCGCGGATGAGGCGCTGGAGGACGCGCCCATCGACCGGCTGCGTCCGCCCAGTACCGTGCCTTCCGCGGCACTGCCACGGCCCGTGCCCGCGCGTCCCGCCGTGCCTCAGGGCACGCCGGTGGAACGCGCGGCGCGTGCGGCGGAACAGGCTTCGTCGCTGGAGGCGCTGCGGGCGGCTGTCGCCGGGTTCGATGGCTGCGCCTTGCGCGACATGGCGACGCATCTGGTGTTCGCCGCCGGAGACCCAGATGCCGGAACATTGCTGATCGGCGGAGCGCCAGGCGCGGATGAGGACCGCGCCGGCGCCCCCTTCGCCGGACAGGAAGGCGCGTTGCTGGATCAAATGCTCGCCAGTGCTGGCCTGAAACGCGACACCATGCTGTTGACTCAGGCGATCCCCTGGCGGCCACCGGGAGGACGGGTGCCCACACCAGGCGAGATCCAGCTTTGCCGCCCGTTCCTGACGCGGTTGATCGCGCTGACACTGCCACGCCGCATCGTGCTGTTCGGCACTCTGCCAGCCACCATGATCCTGAACTCCGGTCCCCGCGCGCGAAAGATCGGCTGGATCGAGGCACCGCTGGAAACGGGGAAAGTCCAGATCCTGATGCTGCCCGCCCTGGCCGATCTGCTGAAGACCCCTGCCCGCCGCAAGGACGCCTGGGCTGGAATACGGGCGCTGCGGCGGGCGCTGGACGGGTGAAGACGAGGGTTCGCGATTGACCGGGCTACGGGCGGGCAGTATGACATGGAGGAAGATGATTTTGAGTGGGACGATGCGAAGGCCGCCAGCAACCGGTTGAAGCATGACACAACATTCGAAGCGGCTCGTGAGGCGTTCAAGGATGTCTTCGCCATCGAGTGGATGGATCATCGTCAAGGTGACGAAGAACGTCTTGCTTTACTCGGCATGGTGGAAAATCGCCTGGTGTTCGTTTCCTTCACGCTGAGAGGGGAAAGAATTCGCATCATCTCAGCCAGGAAACCGGAATCCCATGAACGACGCAGATATCACAATGAAAACCGGGAAGCATGACTGGAGCCGCTTCGATGCGAAGACGGATGCCGAGATTCACGCGGCGGCGATGAGCGATCCCGACGCGCGTCCGATGACGGAGGAGGAATTCGCCCGGGCGAAACGAGTGCCACGCGCGCGGACGCTGCGCCGCGCGCTCGGGCTGACGCAGGAAGATTTCGCGGCGCGGTTTCATATCCCGCTTGGCACGCTGCGGGACTGGGAACAGGGCCGGGCCGAGCCGGATCAGACCGCGCGGTCTTATCTGCGCGCCATCGCCGGGGACGCGGCGGCGGTGGAACGGGCGTTGAGGACGGGTCCGGTGGAGAAGGCGGCGGATTGAACCTCAACCGTGGCCAGGTTTCATGCCAGAAGGGAAATGACCGCGGGGAAATGACCGTGCGGAAATGACCGCATGAACGATACCATCACCCATACCGCCACCGATGCCGACCGTCAGGCCCGTGTCGATCTCGCCCCCTGGTCCTCTGGCCCTCTCGAATGAATGCTCGCGGTATCGAGCGCGCATACCAGCCGTGCCAATGAACCACGCCAGGGGCGCGCGGGAAAAAGACAGCATTCCCGTTCATCCCGGCCACGCCTATTTCCGGGCGGGCGGCTTCCTGATCCTCCACCACCGCCGGAAAAATGGGCACGCATGGCAGGGCCCGGCCAGGAAATGACGGCGAAAAGATCGTGGATCAGGACGCCCGGCGAGACCGCAACGCCGCCGCCAGCGTCCCATCGTCCAGCGTGTCCAGCGCGCCCCCCATCGGCACGCCCTGCGCCACTTTCGTCACCACCACATCGAAAGGC
>JAYVCG010000140.1:0-6134 GCA_043750075.1 Acetobacteraceae bacterium
GAACAGTTGGGCAAGCGCCTCGTCCTCCGCGATGTCCGCGGGCCAGCCATAGGCAGCGGCCACCGCCGCGTCGAGGTCGCGATGCGCGTTGGCCAGCCAGGCGGGGCGTTCGTTATAAAGATTGGTCAGGGTGCGCTTTTTCAGGATCGCCGCCGCCCTGGCATCCACCGGCAGCACGCGGTCGGGGAAGCCCGGCACCACCTCCGGCACGATCTGGACCAGATCGGGCGGGTTGAGCCAGGCGTCCCGTAGCGCGTTCAGCCGCTTCGCCGCGGCGGCGATGGCGATGGCGCGGGGATCGGCGGCGTAAGTGGCGGCGGGGATGTTGGGGGTCAGGCCCTCGGGGAAGGGGAAGGTCTCGAAAGTGGTGCTGGGGGTGTAGCGGGGATCGTTACCGACACCGAGCCATGTGCAGAGCCTGAGCGACCATGATTCGTGGAAGCGGCTGTGCAGGATGCCGAAGGTGGTGTCGTCGTCACGGGCGATTAAAACCAACTGACCATCGGCTAAAATAGGCCATTGAAGCCATACAAAAAGACGATATTTCGCGACTCTGGGAGTCGCGATAAAGCGCGGAAGACATGACACTCTGTTGACCATATCAGACGCTCTTCTCGCCAGCAGCCACCAATGGCGCCGCTCGGAAGAAGAACCAGAAGTCAAACGGCCTGGACGAACAGCGTTACGTACATACTCGTACGGAGAGCTGTACAAGGCAGCCTCCATATCCGTTCGATCTTTAAAATCCACGATCCAACGATCACGAGAACGGGATGTGACATCGGCTCCGTTTCTCCAAGGAAGCAAGACGCTGGCATTTTTGTCACCGTTAGGATTTATCGGCTCTTGCAACCAATTTCTGGCCAGTTCCCCTGGTATGTCAAACGGGGCTTTCTTCATACTACCCAGATAACTGACCTTTGTATTTTCGATCTGAGGCAGCGCCTGGGTTAAATTAATATCTCCTGCTGTCAGATCAGCGAAGATCGCCGGAACGTCTCTTGCATTCAAACGGACCGCCATACTGAGAAGGCCAGATGACTGAAAGCAAACCAAGGAAACCCGGACAGCCGCTCCTTCAACAGCCCATCCTTCGTCGGACCATGCATTGAAGATCAGCGTCGTATCAGCGATCCGATCCAGAACCACCCGATTGGCGCCGCCACGAATTGAATTTGTCGCTACCAGTCCAGCCCGTTGCACAGCTCCCGCGGCGACCCTCTCACGGGCTTTCTCAAACCAATAACAAACCAGATCAGCACCACCGGGAACACGCCCAGAATAAGTTGACCGAAGCGTTTCCGTGTATTCGGACCCCAGCCGGTCACGCATGAATTTATCGCCCAGAAACGGCGGATTTCCGATCACCACATCCGCGTCCGGCCATTCCGCCTCTGTTCCATCCGCGTTCAACAACGCATCCCGGCATTCAATGATGTCCAGCGGCTTCAAAATCGGATCGCGCGACACATCGAATCCATTCCGCCGCATCCACTGGATTTCCCCGATCCACACCGACACCCGCGCCAGTTCGGCGGCATAGAAATTAATCTCGATCCCCTTCACCGAGCCCGGACCGATTTGCAGGAACTCCCGCTGCAACCCCATCGCCTCTGCCTCAATACCGAAACGATGTTCCAGGTCTTTCAACGCCAGCAGCGCGAGGTACAAAAAATTCCCCGATCCGCACGCCGGGTCCAGCACCCGGAACCCGCGCAGCCGGTCCAGGAACGCGCGATACAACGCCGCCGCCTGCTCATTTTCCCGCGCCCGGACCCGTGGCTGTTTCGCCTCCCGCGCACGCGCCAGCGCCGCGGCGATGTCCGCTTTCACCGTCTCCCATTCCGCCAGCCAGGGCCGCGTGATCACCGGCTCCACGATCAGCATGATCTTGTCGCGATCCGTGTAATGCGCGCCAAGCTGCGCGCGTTTCCCAGGATCGAGCCCCCGCTCGAATAACGTTCCAAAAATGGAAGGATCGATTTCAGCCCAGTCGAGGGCGGCGGCGCGGCGGGCGAGGGTGATGTCGTCTTTGTTCAACGGCAGAGCGGTCTCATCGTTGAACAATCCGCCATTGAACCAATCCACCTGCTCGAACCCGATCCTCCCCCCCGTCCGCATCACCCGGAACAATTCCGCCGCGATCTCCTGAGCTTCCGCGGGCCGCCTGAACGCGGAATCCAGCATCCGGCTGAACATCTTGGTGGGCAGTAAATCCACATTTTCGGCGAACATGCAGAACACGAGCCGGTTGATGAAATGCGCCACGATCTCCGGCGCGTGCCCGCGCTCCCGCAGCCGTTGCGCGAGTTCGGCGAAGGCGGCGGCGGCCTGCTCGGTCAACGCCTGCCGCGTCTTGCCGGGCCGCAACCGTTCCGGATCGGAAAATACCCATTTCAGTTTCTGGCGAATCACCGGGTCGCGCAGGTCGGTGAGTTCGAACTCGTGCGTTTCGGAAACGCTGTTGGTCCAGTTGGTGCGGATACGGAAACGATCCATGTCGCACACCACCAGCAAAGGCGGGTTTTCCAGCGCCAGCGCGTATTGTTGCAATTGCGCGAACGCCGCGTTGAGGTCTTTACGTTTTCCCTTGTATTCCCAGCCGAAATGCCCGCGTTTCCAGACATCCGCCCAGCCTTCGCCGCCGGTGCTTTTGGTGGCGCCGCGTTCGAACGCGTAAAATTCGCCCTTGGGATCGGCGTCGGTGGGCGCGGGTTCGTCCAGCATCCGGCATAAGTCGATGAAATGCGATTGCGCCGCCGAGCGCTCCGTCAACGCGGTGGCTTTCCATTTGGCGATGAAATCGTTGGGTGTCACGGAGACTCCGGAATTGTTTGCCAGGACGCCTCAAACGGATAGCATCTGGCCCGGATGGTGGCCATGATGGTGGCGCCATTCCGTGGCCGGGCCCGCCGCGCTCCGCGGACCGGGACGGATGAGGACGCTGATGAACATTTTGTCGATCCAGTCCTGGGTTTCCTACGGCCATGTCGGCAATGCCAGCGCCGTCTTCCCCCTCCAGCGCCTTGGCGTTGAGGTCTGGGCCATCAACACCGTGCAATTCTCCAACCATACTGGCTATGGGCATTGGACCGGGCAGGTTTATTCCGGCCAGTCGGTGCGCGATCTGGTGGACGGCATCGCCGCGCGGGACGTGCTGCGACGCTGCGACGCGGTGCTGTCGGGCTACATGGGCGACGCGGCGATTGGGGACGCGATCCTGCACGCGGTGGGGCGGGCGCGCGAGGCCAATCCCAACGCCCTCTATTGTTGCGATCCGGTGATCGGCGACACCGATACCGGCGTGTATGTGCGGCCCGGCATCGAGGCTTTCCTGCGCGATCACGCTTTGGCCCAGGCGGATGTGGCGACACCGAACCGGTTTGAGGTGGAGCGGCTGACGGGCCTCGACTGCGCGACGCTGGCGGGCGCGAGGGCCGCGGCGACGGCGCTCGCCGCCACGATGCGGGCGGGCGGGCCGCGCTGCGTGCTGATGACCAGCCTGGAAACTGAAGAAACGCCCGCCGGTCACCTGGACATGATGGTGGCCGAGGGCGGCGCGTTTCACCTGTTGCGCACCCCCTTGCTGCCGGTTGCGGTGAATGGCGCGGGCGATGCGCTCGCGGCGTTGTTTCTCTACCATCGGCTGAACGCTGGCAGCGCGGTCGTGGCGCTGGAGGCCGCCGGATCCTCGATCCATGGAGTGCTACGCCGGACGGCGGAAACGGGTTCCCGCGAACTTCAGGTGATCGCGGCGCAGGAGGAGTTGGTGACCCCCACACGGATGTTCCGCGCGGCGCCGTGTTGAGGGGTCATCGCCCGCGGGGGAAAATCAGACGTCCAGCGCCTCGACCGATTTCGCGTGTTCCTGGATGAACTGGAAGCGCAGTTCCGGACGGCGGCCCATCAGGCTTTCCACCAGTTCGGCGGTGGCGGCGCGTTCCTCGGGGGCAGTGACCACTTTCAGCAGTGTGCGCTTCGCCGGGTCCATGGTGGTTTCGCGCAATTGTTGCGGCGGCATCTCGCCAAGGCCCTTGAAGCGGGAGACCTCGATTTTGGCGCCCGCCTTGAATTCGCTTTTGATTTTCCGTTCCCGGTCGGCATCGTTCATCGCGTAGACCGATTTGGCGCCCTGCGTCAGGCGGTACAGCGGCGGCTGCGCCAGGTACACATGCCCATGGCGCACCAGTTCCGGCAGTTCGCGGTAGAAGAACGTCATCAGCAGCGAGGCGATGTGCGCCCCGTCCACATCGGCGTCCGTCATGATGATGACGCGGCCATAGCGCAGCCGCGCCCGGTCGAAACGATCGCCGACGCCGCAGCCCAGTGCCTCGATCAGATCGCGCAGTTCCTGGTTCTGGCGCAGCTTGTCGGCGGAGGCTGAGGCGACGTTGAGGATCTTCCCCCGCAGCGGCAGCACCGCCTGGGTGTCGCGGTTGCGCGCCTGCTTGGCCGAGCCGCCCGCGCTGTCGCCCTCGACCAGGAAAATCTCGGTCTCGGCAGCGTTTTCGCGCGTGCAATCGGTCAGTTTGCCGGGCAGGCGCAGCCGCCGCGTCGCGGACTTGCGCGGTGTGTCCTTGGCTTCCTTGCGGCGGATGCGTTCCTCGGCGCGTTCGATCACGAAGGCCAGCAGATTGTCGGCCGAGGCGGGGTCAGCCGCCAGCCAATGATCGAAGCGGTCGCGCAGGGCGGTCTCGGTCAGACGGGTCGCCTCGGTATTGGTCAGTTTTTCCTTGGTCTGGCCCTGGAACTGCGGCTCCCGGATGAACAGCGACAGTTTGGCGGCGATCGGATCAAGCGCGTCGTCGGCGGTGATCTGCGCCGCGCGCTTGTTGCCCCGCTGCTCGCCCCAGGCGCGCAATCCCTTGACCAAGGCGGCGCGGAACCCCGTCTCGTGCGTGCCGCCCAACGGCGTGGGAACCGTGTTGCAATAGGAATGGAGAAAACCTTCCCCCTCGTCCAGCCAGGCGATGGCCCATTCGAGCCTGCCGGTGGCCTCGCCAGGCAGGGCTGCCTCGCCTGACCAGATCGCGGGCAGCACGCGCGGCGCGGCGCCAATATCGGCTTCCAGACTGTCGCGCAGCCCGCCGGGGAAATGCAGCACCGCCTCGGCCGGGACGTCGTCCTTGCCACCTTTGAGCAGGGACGGATCGCAACTCCAGCGGATTTCCACGCCGCGGAACAAATACGCCTTCGACCGGCAGAGCTTGTACAGCCGCGCGGGCTGAAACCGCGGGTTCGGGAACACCGTGGGATCGGGCAGGAAGCGGATCGCGGTGCCGCGCCGGTTATGTACCGGCCCGGCGTTAATCAGCTTCGTCACCGGCACGCCGCGGGCGAAACTTTGTTTCCACAGGATGCGGTCGCGCGCGACCTCCACCTCCATCCGTTCTGACAGGGCATTGACCACCGAACTGCCCACGCCATGCAGTCCGCCCGAGGTCGCATACGCCTTGCCGCCGAACTTGCCGCCGGAATGCAGGGTGGTGAGGATCACCTCCAGCGCGCTGAGATTCTTGAATTTGGGGTGGGGATCGACCGGAATGCCACGGCCATTGTCGCGGACGGTGAGGAAATGATCCGCTTCCATCGAGAATTCGATGAAGCTGGCGTGGCCCGCCACCGCCTCATCCATGGCGTTGTCGAGGATTTCCGCCGCCAGGTGGTGCAGCGCATTTTCATCGGTGCCGCCAATGTACATGCCCGGACGGCGCCGGACGGGTTCCAGCCCTTCCAGGACCTCGATGTCCTTGGCCGAGTAATCGTCGCCGGTGTGCGGCGGGATCGCCTTCGCACGCTTTCCCGGCTCCAGCCTCGCCTGTCTTTGGCCGCTGCCTGAACCAAAAAGATCGTTCATGGTGTGTTCCCGTCTCTAAACCGCACCCTACCCGGTACGGGCGAGTCAGAGCAACCGGTTGAACGGGGGATCTCTCGCGGCACCGTCCTGGAACAGATCCCCCGGCCGGGCCGGAGGATGACGGGGTTGAGACAGCTTTACGTCACTCTCTCCGCCGGTTGGCCTTACTTGCCCGCCTTCACACCAGGCAGGAGAAACTACAGTTGCTCCATGACTTTACGCATCATGGTCAGCACCCTCAACAAAATCAGCAAATCCTTATCCACCCCGTCCAGCG
>JAYVCG010000141.1:0-6768 GCA_043750075.1 Acetobacteraceae bacterium
CAGGTGAAGGGGAATGTGTTTCAGGGTCGCGTCATTCCGCTGGATGGGCCAGGGACGGTGGAGTGATCGCGCGGCCGTTTCACTGGCGGCTGACTGGCATTGGGGAAGCGAAAGGATCTTACCACGGAGTTCACGGAGAACCACGGAGACGCACGGAGACGCACGGAGAAGGGAAACATGGTTCCACCGTGCGCCTGTGGTTAAGGCCCCTGCCCCGTTTTCGTGTTTCATGAACAAACCTCCGTGCGTCTTCGTGGTTCTCCGTGAACTCCGTGGTAAGGCTTTTCGCGTTACCTCACGGCACTCACGGCCATTGACCAGGTCCAGGAAGCGCCGTCAGATTTTTTTCGGATTTTTTTTCCGAAAAATCCCCTCTGCCCTGGTGCCGGAAAAAATTTCCGCTATATGTTTTCCCATGCCAGCCACCATTGATGACATCATCGAGCGCCTTGGCGGACCCGAGGCCGCCGCGCGTCTCACCGCCGTCAGCACCGAGGCCGTGCGCAAATGGCGCCAGACCGGCTTCGTGCCCTCCCGCCATTGGGCTGCCGTCAGCGCCGCCACCGGCCTGACCATGGATGAACTGCGCGGGGAAATCCCGGCGCCGCCCGGCGATATCCCACCCGGCGCCACCGCGGCGCTGGTGCTGGCGGACGGGTCGGTGTTCTGGGGCCGCGGCTTCGGCGCCCATACCGGCCAGCCCGCGCCGGTGGGGGAAATCTGCTTCAACACCGGCATGACGGGGTATCAGGAAACGCTGACCGATCCCTCCTACGCCGGGCAGCTCATCACCTTCACCTTCCCGCACATCGGCAACGTCGGCACCAACATTGAGGACATCGAGGCCGCGTCCGTCGCCGCCCGCGGCCTGATCGTGAAACAGGACATCACCGAGCCCTCCAACTGGCGTTCCACCCAGCATCTGGATGGCTGGCTGCGCGCGCGCGGCATCGCGGGCCTGGCCGGGGTCGATACCCGCGCGTTGACCATCCGCGTTCGCGACGGCGGCCCGCCCTCGGGCGTGCTGGCGTTTCCCGCCGATGGCCGGTTCGACCTCGCCGCCCTGCGCGTCCAGGCGGAGGCATGGCCGGGCCTGGAGGGGATGGATCTGGCGAAGGAAGTCACCTGCCGCCAGTCCTACACCTGGGATGAAACCCCCTGGGCCTGGTCCACGGGCTTCGGACGGCAAACCGCGCCAGCACGGCATGTGGTGGCGGTGGATTACGGGGCCAAACTGAACATCCTGCGCTGCCTCGCGGCGGCGGGATGCCGGGTGACGGTGGTGCCCGCGACCGCTTCGGCCGAGGACATTCTGCGTCACCAGCCCGATGGCGTCTTCCTGTCGAACGGTCCCGGCGATCCGGCGGCGACCGGTGTGTACGCGGTCCCGGCGATCCAGGGTGTGCTGGCGGCAGGCGTGCCGCTGTTCGGCATCTGCCTTGGCCACCAGTTGCTGGCCCTGGCTTTGGGGGCAAAGACGTTCAAGCTCGACCGCGGCCATCGCGGCGCCAACCAGCCGGTGAAAGACCTGACCACCGGAAAAGTCGAGATCACCAGCCAGAATCACGGCTTCGCGGTGGACCTCACCACGCTCCCGGACACGGTGCGCCCAACGCATGTGTCGCTGTTCGACGGATCGAACGAGGGCCTGGCCTGCGCCGACCGGCCCGCGTTCAGCGTGCAGTACCACCCCGAGGCCAGTCCGGGTCCGGGCGACAGCCATTATCTGTTCCAGCGGTTCATGGAGATGATCGAGCGGCGGGCGTGAGATGGACGCGACAACGCTGCTGCTCACCACGGCGTTCCGGCATCGCATCAGCGAGCCCACCATCGAGGCGGGGTTTGAACGGTTCAGCGCCCTGACCGAGTGCGCCGTCGCTTACAATGCCTTCCGCGATGCCGTCGCCGCCTGTCTGCGCGATGGCCTGATCCACGATCCCGTGCGGCTGCCGGAGGGGGCGTTACAATGCCACTGGCATCTGGAACTGACTCCGGCCGGCGTTAAAGAAACCAGGAAAATCAACGAGATAAATACAGTTTGACAGAGTTTACCAAGTTATACTAAATAATCTGTATAACTTGGTAAACTCTGTCAAACTGCCTCATGTCGCCAGGATCAAAAAGTGCAGCCTGAAAAGCCCTTATACCGGATGATTGCCTGAACATGGACCAGGTCAGGAACCCTTATGCGCCAGGAGCGGGCACGCAACCTCCTGAACTGGCGGGCCGCGCCACGCTCCTGGAGCAATCACGTATCGCCATAGAGCGCGTGAAACTGGGACGGCACGCCAAGAGCTTCATCGCCGTGGGCCTGCGGGGCGTCGGCAAGACCGTGCTTTTGAACCGTATCGCCCAACAGGCCCGTGACGCCAACTATCGCGTTTGCATGATCGAGGCGCAGGAGCAAAGAGGCCTTCCGGACCTGCTTGTCCCGCACCTCAGGCGTACTTTGCTGGAACTCGACCGCATGGGCGCGCTGGCCGAGAAGGTGAAACGCGCCTTGCGGGTTCTGAAAAGCTTCCTGCCCGCGCTTAAAATCCGCTATGCTGACATGGACCTGTCGATGGACATCAATCCCGAGACCGGCGCGGCGGACAGCGGCGATCTGGAATCCGACCTCGCTGTATTGTTCGTGGCCCTTGGTGAGGCGGCCCGTGAGCGGAACGTGGCCGTCGCCATTCTCGTGGATGAAATTCAGTATCTGTCCGAAGCGCACATGAGCGCCCTGATCATGGCCATGCATCGTGTCAATCAATCGGGGTTGCCGGTTCTGCTTGTCGCGACGGGCCTGCCGCAGGTTGTTGGTCTGACCGGTCAGGCGAAATCCTATGCCGAACGCCTGTTCGATTTCCCGGTGGTGGACGCCTTGTCAGACTCTGACGCGGCGGATGCCTTACAGCGTCCGGCGCTTTCAGAAGGGGCGCGTTGGAATGCGGAGGCTCTGGCCGTGGTCCGGCGGATCACACGCGGCTATCCCTATTTTTTACAGGAATGGGGTTATCATACCTGGAACAAAGCCGCCGGTCCGGAAATTCATGCCAGGGACGTTGAGGCGGCCACGGACATAGCCATCACACGTCTCGATGAAAGTTTCTTTCGTGTTCGTTTCGATCGTCTGACGCCGCGTGAGCGGGACTATCTTCGTGCCATGGCGGAAATCGGTCCAGGTCCGCATCGTTCCGGTGATATCGCGGACTGCTTTGGCGCGAAGGTGCAGTCCGTTGGACCATTGCGGAGCGGTTTGATCAGAAAAGGCATGATTTATAGTCCTGCTCACGGCGATACCGGATTCACGGTACCGCTGTTTGATGAATATCTGCGAAGGGCCATCCCGGTCCGCCAGTCACGCACCTAACGAAAAAGATCCAGGCCCCCATGCCCAAACGCACCGACATCAAGTCCATCCTGATCATCGGCGCCGGTCCGATCGTCATCGGTCAGGCGTGCGAGTTCGATTACTCCGGCGCGCAGGCGTGCAAGGCGCTGCGGGCGGAGGGATACCGGGTGATCCTGGTGAATTCCAATCCGGCCACGATCATGACCGATCCCGGCCTCGCGGATGCCACGTATATCGAGCCGATCACGCCGGAAATCGTCGAGAAGATCATCGCGCGGGAGAAGCCGGACGCGCTGCTGCCCACCATGGGCGGGCAGACGGCGCTCAACACCGCGTTGAAGCTGGCGGCGAACGGGGCGCTGGCGCGGCATGGGGTCGAACTGATCGGCGCCAAGGCGGACGTCATCGACCGCGCCGAGGACAGGCTGAAATTCCGCGACGCCATGGCCGCGATCGGCATTGAATCGCCCAAATCCGCCATCGCCCGTTCGCTGGAAGAAGCCCGCGCCGCCCTCGTCCTCATCGGGCTTCCGACGGTCATCCGCCCGAGCTTCACGCTGGGCGGCACCGGCGGCGGCATCGCCTATAACCGGGAGGAATTCGAGCAGATCGTCAGCGGCGGTCTGGAAGCCTCACCGACGACCGAGGTGCTGATCGAGGAATCCATCGTCGGCTGGAAGGAATTCGAGATGGAGGTGGTCCGCGACCAGGCGGATAACTGCATCATTGTTTGTGCCATCGAGAACGTCGATCCGATGGGCATCCACACCGGCGATTCCGTCACCGTGGCGCCCGCGCTGACGCTGACGGACAAGGAATACCAGCGGATGCGCGATGCCTCGATCGCCTGTCTGCGGGCGATCGGCGTCGATACCGGCGGCTCGAACGTGCAGTTCGGCCTCAATCCCGTCGATGGGCGGATGGTGATCATCGAGATGAACCCGCGGGTATCGCGCTCCTCGGCGCTGGCATCGAAGGCGACGGGTTTCCCCATCGCCAAGATCGCGGCGAAGCTGGCCGTGGGCTACACGCTGGACGAGCTGGCCAACGACATCACCCGCGTCACGCCCGCGAGTTTCGAGCCCGCGATCGATTACGTGGTGGTTAAGATCCCCCGTTTCACGTTCGAGAAATTTCCCGGCACGCCCGCGCTGCTGACCACCTCGATGAAATCGGTGGGCGAGGCGATGGCGATTGGCCGCTCCTTCGCCGAGGCGCTGCAAAAGGGGCTGCGCAGCATGGAAACCGGCCTGTCCGGGCTTGATCCAGTGGAGCCGCCGGGCGATGGCGGACACGATGCGTTCCGCGCCGCGCTGTCCACCCCCACGCCCGACCGGCTGCTGGTCGCGGCGCAGGCGATCCGCGCCGGATTGTCCATCGAGGACATCCATGAGTGCTGCAAATTCGACCCATGGTTCCTGCGCGAACTGGAACGCATCATCGAGGCCGAGCGCGCCGTCGCCGCCTCCGGCCTCCCGCGCGAGGCGGGGGCGTTGCGCCGTCTCAAGGCGATGGGGTTTTCCGACAAGCGGCTGGCGGAACTGACCGGCAAGAAGGAAGCGGACATCGCCGCGCATCGCCTCAGTCTGGGCGTGGTGCCGGTCTATAAGCGGATCGATACCTGCGCGGCTGAGTTCGCCTCCGCCACACCCTATATGTATTCAACGTATGAGGGCGGGTACGGCACGCCGGCCTGCGAGTCCGATCCCACGGACCGTCAGAAGATCATCATCCTCGGGGGCGGTCCCAACCGGATCGGACAAGGAATCGAGTTCGATTATTGCTGTGTCCACGCCGCCTACGCGCTGAAGGAAGCGGGCTTCGAGACCATCATGGTCAACTGCAATCCGGAAACCGTCAGCACCGATTACGATACCTCCGACCGGCTGTATTTCGAGCCGCTGACCGCTGAGGACGTGATCGCCCTGGTGCGGCGTGAGCAGCAGAACGGCACCGTGCTCGGTTGCATCGTCCAGTATGGCGGGCAGACACCCTTAAAGCTGTCGCTGGCGCTGACCGAGGCGGGCATCCCGATCCTCGGCACCTCCGCCGACGCCATCGACATCGCCGAGGACCGGGAACGGTTCCAGAAACTGCTGCACAAGCTTGGCCTGCTGCAACCGGAGAACGGCATCGCCCGATCCGCGCGCGAGGCGGAGGAGATCACCGACCGCATCGGCTACCCGGTGGTGATCCGTCCCAGTTACGTCTTGGGCGGGCGGGCGATGGAGATCGTGCATGACCGCGCCGGCCTGCACCGCTACATGCGCGAGGCAGTGCGCGTCTCTGGCGACAATCCGGTGCTGATCGACCGCTATCTGAACGACGCGATCGAGGTCGATGTCGACTGCATCTCCGACGGGCAGACGGTCTATGTCGCCGGGGTGATGGAGCATATCGAGGAAGCCGGCATCCATAGCGGCGATTCCGCCTGCTCCCTGCCGCCCTATTCGCTGTCGCCCGCCACCATCACCGAGCTGAAGGCGGAGACCGAGGTGATGGCCAAGGCGCTCGGCGTGGTCGGGCTGATGAATGTCCAATTCGCCATCCAGGACGATGTGATCTATGTGCTGGAGGTCAATCCGCGCGCCAGCCGCACGGTGCCCTTCGTCGCCAAGGCAACCGGCGTGCCGGTGGCCAAGATCGGCGCCCGGGTCATGGCCGGCGCCAAGCTGTCGGATTTCAACCTCGACGACGACGCCATTTCCCCCCATGTGGCGGTGAAGGAGGCGGTGTTCCCCTTCGCCCGCTTCCCCGAGGTGGACACCATCCTGGGGCCGGAGATGAAATCGACCGGCGAGGTGATGGGCCTGGATTCCAGCTTCGAGCGGGCCTTCGCCAAAGCCCAGCTTGGCGCCAACGTGCAGCTGCCCGCCGCTGGCCAGGTGTTCCTGTCGGTCAAGGATTCCGACAAGAAGGGCCTGCCCGGCATCGCCCGGCGGCTGACCGAGATGGGCTTCTCCATCATGGCCACCCGCGGCACCGCTTCGCGCATCCGCGAGGCCGGATTCGCGGTCACCCAGGTGAACAAGGTGCTGGAAGGCCGGCCACATTGCGTCGACGCCATCCGCTCCGGCGAGGTGCAGCTGGTGATCAACACGGCATCGGGTCCGCAATCGGTCGCCGACAGCTTCGCCATCCGCCGCAGCGCGCTGACCCATGGGTGCCGCACTACACCACGATCGCCGGCGCGCGGGCCGCCGTGCACGCGATCGCGGCGCTGAAGGCTGGCACGCTTGAAGTCGCGCCGCTTCAGTCCTACTTTCACGGATCGTATTGAACGCCGTCGCGGCCGGGCGCCACCTGGCCGCGGCGTTTGCGTTTAGCCGTGAAGTTTCGCCCAGTTGGTCATCACGATAGGACTTTGCCGTGCAGAAGTTCCCAATGACTGCCCCCGGCCTGCAGCGGTTGGAAGAAGAGCTCCGCTACCT
>JAYVCG010000142.1:0-2992 GCA_043750075.1 Acetobacteraceae bacterium
CGCCTGATGGCCGCCCGCGCCGCGCACGGGACAAAAATCGTCGTCATCGACCCCCGCCGCACCGCCACCGCCGATTCCGCCGATCTGCATCTGCCCCTCGCCGCCGGTAGTGATATAGCCTTGTTCAATGGGTTACTGTCTTATCTTGATAAGACGGGTAAGATCGACCGGCTCTGGGTGCGCGACCACGCCTCCGGCCTCGACGCGGCCATCGCCGCCGCCACCATCCCAGGCGCCGGCATGCCCAATGCTGACATGCCCAATGCTGACATGACCGAGTGGGCGGCGGAGGAATGCGGCATCGATCCCGAACTGCTCGAAACCTTCTTCGACATGTTCGCGAAGACCGAGCGGGTGATGACGGTTTTCTCCCAGGGCGTGAACCAGTCCTCGGCGGGCACCGACAAGGTGAACGCCATCATCAACGTCCATCTCGCCACCGGACGGATCGGGCGGCCCGGCATGGGGCCGTTCTCCGTCACCGGCCAGCCCAACGCCATGGGCGGGCGCGAGGTGGGCGGTCTCGCCAACCAGCTCGCCGCGCACATGCGCTTCGACGATCCCGCCGACCGCGCCGCGCTCCAGGCGTTCTGGGGCTCGCCCGCCCTGGCGCCGAAACCCGGCCTGAAGGCGGTGGAACTGTTCGACGCCGTGGCATCGGGCAAAATCAAGGCGTTGTGGATCGTCGCCACCAACCCCGCCGACAGCCTGCCGCGCGCCGATCACGTCCGCGCGGCGCTGGAGGCCTGCCCGTTCGTCGTCGTCTCCGATTGCTGGCCCACCGACACCACCCGCCACGCCCATGTCGTGCTGCCCGCCGCCGGATGGGGCGAGAAGGACGGCACGGTGACCAACTCCGAACGCTGCATCTCCCGCCAGCGCCCGTTCCGCCCCGCCCCCGGCGAGGCCCGCCCGGACTGGTGGCAGTTCGCGGAAGTGGGACGCCGCATGGGCTGGGAGAGCGCCTTCGCCTGGACCTCCCCCGCCGCCGTGTTCCGCGAGCACGCCGCGCTGTCCGGCCACGCCAACAATGGCCGCCGCGTGTTCGACATCGGCGCTTTGGCGGGTCTGGACGACGCGGCCTACGACGCGCTGCAACCCGTCCGCTGGCCCCTGCCCGCGGGCGCCACGGGCGAGGGCGGGCGGCTGTTCGCGCAGGGCGGCTTCCCCACGCCGGACGGCCGCGCCCGCCTCGTGCCCGTCTCCTGGCGCGGCCGTCCCGATCACCAGGGCCGTCCGCTGCTGCTGAACACCGGCCGCGTGCGCGACCAGTGGCACACCATGACCCGCACCGGCCTCGCGCCCAATCTGATGACCCACACGCCGGAGCCGCTGCTCGCCATCCACCCCGCCGACGCCGCCGCCGCCGGGATCGCCGCGGGCGCCCTCACCCGCGTCGCCACCGCCGAGGGCGCGGTGCTGCTGCGCGCTGATGTCACCCACGCCCAGAGACGCGGCGAAATATACGCGCCGATGCACTGGACCGATCTGTTCGCCTCCACCGGGCCGGTGGGCCGCGTGGTGGGCGCGCTGGTCGATCCGGTCTCCGGCCAGCCGGAACTGAAGGCCACCCCGGCCAGCGTGGAACCCGTCGCCGTCACCTTCCATGGCACCCTGTTGCGCCGTCACGGCGGCGCCCTGCCCGATCTCTGCCACCCCAATCTTTGCCATTGGGTCCGCGTGCCGCTGTCCGAGGGCCATCTCTACCGCCTCGCCGGTTTGCGCGCCGCGCCGGAGGGAGAGGAATTGTCGCGGTTCGCCATCGCCCTGCTCGACGCCCCCGATGGCGCGGAACTGATGGAGGTCTCCGACCCCAAACGCGGCATCCTGCGCATCGCCGCCCTGCTCGACGGCGCGGTGGAGGCGGCATTGTTCCTGGCGCGCGACGCCGCTCACCTCCCCCCCGAGGCCGCCCTCATCCCCACTCTCGGTGCTCCGGTCCCCGATTCGGCGCGCGGGCGGCTGCTGGCGGGGAAACTGTTCGACAAGACCGCCGCCGAGGGACCGCGCGTCTGCGCCTGCTTCGGCGTCACCCGCGACGCGGTGCGCCACGCGGTGGTCACGCACCGTCTGCGCACCCCGGCGGAAATCGGCGTCGTGCTTGGCGCGGGCACCAATTGCGGTTCCTGCGTTCCCGAACTGGAGGAAATCCTGCGCGATGTCCGCATGCCCGCGTCCTGACGGACCGGCTGGCATGATTCGTGCTTCCTGGTCTCCCATCCCCCTCTGCCCGAGGTTCCCTTGCCCAAGGCTTTCCCGATGCGATCCACATTGGCTCCGCTCCCCCTGACCGCGCCGCCCATGATGGGCCGCGCCACCCTGGTTGGCGCCGGGCCGGGCGATCCCGATCTGCTGACGATCCGCGCGCTGCGTGCCATCGAGAGTGCCGACGTGCTGCTGTTCGACGCGCTGATCGACCCCGCGATCCTCGGCCTCGCGCGGCCTGACACGCGGCGGATCGATGTCGGCAAACGCTGCGGGCGGCACGCGATGCAGCAGAGCGCGATCAACGCGCTGATCGTGCGCCTCGCCCGTGAGGGCGCGCATGTGGTGCGGCTGAAGGGCGGCGATCCGTTCGTGTTCGGCCGCGGCGGCGAGGAACTCGACAGCCTGCGCGCCGCCGGAGTGGCCGTGACCGTCGTGCCGGGCGTGACCGCCGCCTGCGCCGCCGCCGCCAGTTTACAAATCCCGCTGACCCATCGCGATGTCGCGCGTTCCGTGCATTTCGTCACCGGCCACGGTGCCGATGGCGCGATCCCGGCGCATGACTGGAAGGCCCTGGTACTGGGCGGCGGTACCATCGCCGCCTACATGGCCAGCCGCACCCTGCCCGCGATGGCCGCCCGCCTGATGGAGGCCGGGATGCCCGCCTCCACCCCCGCCGTGGCGGTGGAGAACGCCAGCCGCGCCAGTGAACGCCGCCTGTTCGGCACGCTCGCGGATTTGCCCGCGGCGCTGGCCGGGGCGGGTTTCGATGGGCCGACGCTGCTGT
>JAYVCG010000143.1:0-2868 GCA_043750075.1 Acetobacteraceae bacterium
CTGACGGCGGTGCTGGCGCGCGCGGCGGGTTTCACAATCGTGACGGAAGACGCCCATTTCGATCTCTTGGCGCAACTGCTTCCTGGGCTGCGTGTATTATTTTACGACCGGAACCATGCATGAGCATGAGAAACGGTCTTTTCAGTCACGGGCCAGGAAAGCAAACGCGAAGCCGTTTAACCTCGCTTCTTTTGTCCACGAGCCGGAAAGACCGCTTTTTCAACACAGAGTTTGAAGATGAGGTCACGGATCACGGCGTCCCGATCTTGTGCCCATCCGCCCGGACGCGCGACACTGCCCCCAGACACCATCCCGCGTCAGGAAACAGCAAGGAACGCCCGCCATGTCCATCACTCCCCTGCCACTGTGCGAACCTGAAGACGTTGGCCTCTCTTCCCCCGCTTTGGGCCGGCTCTCCGCCGCGCTCCGGGAGCGGATCGCCCGCGGCCACCTGCCCGGCGCCGTGGCCCTGGTCGCCCGCCACGGCAAGATCGCCTGGCACGAGGCGTTCGGCGCTCAGGACACGGCGAGCGGCAGGCCGATGACGAAGGAGTCGATTTTCCGCATCTATTCCATGACCAAGGCGATCGTGTCGGCCGGCGTCATGATGCTGTGGGAAGAAGGCCGCCTGCTGCTGAGCGACCCGATCGAGAAATACATCCCCGCCTTCGCCTCCCCCAGGGTCGGAGTGATTTCGGGGGAAACGCTGGGATACACGCCCGCGCACCGCTCGATCACCGTCCAGGATCTGCTGCGGCACACGTCTGGCCTGACCTATGAATTCCGCGGCGACACGCTGGTTCACAAAGCCTATGGCGAGGCCCGCGTTTCCCGCCTGAAACAAACCAATGAAGATCAGGCCGCGCTTCTGGGCGCCCTGCCGCTGCTGCATCAGCCGGGCGCGCACTGGGAATACAGCCGCTCCACCGACGTACTGGGCCGCCTGATCGAGGTCATCTCCGGCCAGACCCTGGGCGTGTTCCTGAACGCGCGCATCTGCGGCCCGCTTGGCATGACCGACGCCGCGTTCTCGGTGCCGGAGAAACACCACGGCCGCCTCGCCGAGGCCTTCGCCAAAGACCCAGACACCCATACCGATGTGTCGCTGCTGGACGTGAAACGCACCGCGCTGTTTGAGTCGGGCGGCGGCGGCATGGTCTCCACCGCGATGGATTACGCCCGCTTCTGCGCCATGCTGCTGAACAATGGCCGTCTGGACAGCACCCGTTTGCTTGGCCGCAAGACCATCGAACTGATGACATCCGATCATCTGGGCGGCATCCCGTCCAACCCGGAACTGCTGCCGCCGGGCCACGGCTTTGGCCTCGGCTTCGCGGTGCGGACCAGCGCCGGCATGGCGCCGTTCCCCGGCACGGTGGGCAATTATTACTGGAGCGGCGCCGCCGGAACCTCCTTCTGGGTCGATCCGGCCGAGCGCCTGTTCGCCGTCCTGATGATCCAGGCCCCCGTGCAGCGCGAGCACTACCGGCTGCTGTTCCGCGATATGGTCTACGCCGCGATCGCCGATTGAGTCGTGCAAGGCGGGAATAGCCGTTCCCGCCCTTCGTCTCACCGCGCCCGCTTCGCGTTTCCTGGCAGCATGGAGCGGGCGATGATCTGCTTCATCGTCTCCACGCTGCCGCCGCCGATGCGGCCCATGCGGGCGTCCACGAAGGCGCGGGCGATGGGGAATTCCCACATGTAGCCCCAGCCGCCGAAGAATTGCAGGCACTGGTCCATCACCTTGCCCTGCAACTCGGCGCTCACCAGCTTCGCCATCGCCGCGTCCACCGCGTCCAGTTCGCCGCGCAGATGCAACTCCAGGCAACGGTCCACGAACACCCGCTGCATGGTCAGTTCAGCCTTCATTTCCGCCAGTTTGAACTGCGTGTTCTGAAAATCCGCCAGCGTCTGGCCGAACATTTGTCTCTGCGTGACATATTCGACGGTCCATTCCAGTGCCGCCTCGGACGAGGCGATGGCACGGATCGACTGCACCAGACGTTCCTGGGACAGTTCCTTCATCAGATGCTGAAAGCCGCGTCCTTCCTGTCCCAACAGGTTGGAAACGGGCACCCGCACATCCGTGAAGAACAGTTCCGCCGTGTCCTGCGCGCGGCACCCAAGCTTGTCCAGCATCCGGCCGCGCGTGAAGCCGGGCCGGTTGGTCTCGACCAGGATCAGGCTGACGCCGCGCGCCCCGGCGGCCGGGTCGGTCTTGCACGCCAGCAGCAGCAGATCGGCGCTGAACCCGGCGGTGATGAAGACTTTCTGGCCGTTGATGACATACTCGTCCCCCTCGCGCCGCGCGATGGTCCGCATCGCCGCCACGTCGCTGCCGCCGGAGGGTTCGGTCATGCCCAGGGCGACGACGACCTCGCCGGTGGCCATGGGGGGGAGCCATTGGCGTTTCTGCGCCTCCGTCCCGTAATGCACGAGATAGGGCGCCACGATGTCGGAATGCAGGTAGAAGGTTGGGCCGGTGGCGCCGGCGCGGGCCATTTCCTCGATCATGATGGCGCCGAACAGGAAATCGCCCCCCGCGCCGCCATATTCCTCCGGCACGCCGGTACACAGCAGGCCGCGTCTGCCCGCCTCGTGCCACAGGGCGCGCGGTACAATCCCGTCCTTCTCCCACCCCGCGTGATGCGGCGTGATCTCGGAGGCGATGAAACGGCGCACCTGATCGCGAAACAAGGTGTGCTCATCCGTGAACACAGTGCGTGGGATCATGATGCGATGGCCTGTCCTGAGCGTGGTTGATCCATGATGTTCTGACCTCCGGCGCCGTTTGGCGCGGGATCATGCCATGACCGGCGCCAAACGGGCAGCAGAGGCTTGCCGCCCATGCACGGACGCGCCCTGCTT
>JAYVCG010000144.1:0-3643 GCA_043750075.1 Acetobacteraceae bacterium
CAACAACTTCACGGCCATCCGGCGCTACAACCCCTCCGATTTCTACGCCATCGCGGTCGGGTTGATCGGCGACTGGGTCATGAGCTGAGCAGGAACCCCGACATGACGATCACCCGCCGTCTCACTTTGGCCGCCGCTCTGTCCGGAGCCGCGGTTCTCCCGTCCGTGACGCTGGCCGCGCGGCCCAGGGCCAAAAAGGAAGCCGCCCCCACCGGCTCTCCCGGCGAGACCCCCCTCGGCCCGGTCGATACGGTCGCCAAATGGGCGTTCATTCAGGATTTCAGCACGGGCGCGATCCTGCTCGACAAGAAATCGGACGAGCCGATGCCACCCTCCTCGATGACCAAACTCATGACCATGTACCTGGTCTACGAACGGTTGAAGAAGGGTCATCTGAAACTGACCGACACACTGCCGGTGTCCGCCCGCGCCGCCGCCATGGGCGGATCACGCATGTTCCTCGATGTCACCAGACCCGTTTCGGTGGAAGACCTGATCCGCGGCGTGATCGTGCAATCCGGCAACGACGCCGCCGTCGTCCTGGCCGAAACGGTCGGAGGCTCGGAAGAACGTTTCGCCGACATGATGAACACCAAAGGCCGCGAACTGGGCCTGACCCGCTCAGTGTTCCGTAATTCCACCGGCTGGCCGCACCCGGAACAGGTCATGAGCGCCCGCGACATCGCCACACTGGCGCGGCGGATCATCATTGATTTCCCGGAATATTATAAGTACGATTCCGAGAAATCGTTTAAATATAACAACATCGAGCAACCCAACCGTCATCCCATGGTGCTGGCCGGCACCGCCGACGGCCTGAAAACCGGCCACACCGACGCCGGAGGCTACGGCCTCGCCGCCAGTTCCACGCGCGACGGCAGACGCATCATGATGGTGCTGAACGGCATGAAATCCATGCACGAACGCGCCCTCGAATCCGACAAGATGATGGGATGGGCATTCTCCAATTTCGAAAACGTGACATTATTCACCGCCAACGAAATCATCGATAACGCCCCCGTCTGGCTGGGCCACGACAAAACCGTGCCTTTGGTGGGTGGACGCGATCTGGTGGTGACGCTGCCCAGGTCCTGGCGCCAGACCGCGTCGATCAGGATCAGTTATGAGTCCCCCATCCGCGCGCCCATCGCGAAAGGTGACACAGTCGGAACGTTGTTGTTGCGCGGCCAGGGCGTGCCCGCCATGGATGTCAAACTGCTCGCCGGAGTGGATGTTCCCAGGCTGAGCCTGCCGATGCGCGGCCTCGCGGTGCTGTCGCATTACGTCTCCGGAAGCTGACATGCCAACGGGACGCCTGATCACGCTGGAAGGCGGGGAGGGCGCGGGGAAATCAACCCAGGCAAAGCTGCTGGCCGACGCGCTTGCTGAACTGGGCTTGCCAGTGCTGCGAACGCGCGAACCCGGTGGAAGCCCAGGGGCGGAATTTTTGCGTGAGGTGTTGTTATCGGGACGTATTGACTGGAGCGCCGGAGCGGAAACCATGCTGCATGTCGCCGCCCGCATGGAACATGCCGCCAAAACGATCCGGCCGGCGATCGAGGCCGGAACCTGGGTCGTGTGCGATCGTTTCCATGATTCAACGATGGCCTATCAGGGATACGGACAGGGCGTCGATCGCGCGATGATCGAGGCGCTTGGCCGGATGATCGGCCTGACCCCGGATCTGACCATCGTGCTGGACGTGCCGCGCGAGGTGGCGCTGGAACGCCTGCGCCAGCGCGCCGCCGCCGATGACCGTTACGAGCGCCTGAACGAGTCGTTCCACCTGCGCGTCAATGATGGCTTCCGCGCCATCGCCACCGGACCGCGTCACATCCTGGTGGACGCCACCCCGGCGCCGCTGCTGGTGCATCAGGCGGTGCTGGCGGCGGCGCGGGATCTCATGGACGCGGACCGTACGATCTGAAGCGTTCGCGTGCCGCCGCGATCTCTGTTTCCGTCAGCAGACGCGGCGTGCCCGCCGAACGGGCCAGCAGATACTGTTTGCACAACGATTCCAGCAGCACCGCGTCCGACAACGCCGTTTCCGTGTCCCGCGCGTGCAGGATCATGCCATGATTGGCCAGCAGGCAGGCCGATCGTTCCTGTAACGCCACGACCGCCTGTTCCGCCAGAGCCCTCGTGCCGAACGTGACATAAGGCGCGCACCGCACATCGGGACCGCCAAACCGCACCACCATGTAATGAAACGGCGGCAGGCGCTGGCCCAGACAGGCAAGTGCCGTGCAGGCGTCGGCATGGGTGTGAACGATGCAGCGGGCCTGGGGAAAAGCCTGGTAAATCGCCGCGTGCATTTCCCACTCGCTGGACGGGGTGGCGCCGTTCGACACTGTTCCATCCAGTGTCATGCGCACCATGGCGTCAGTGGTCACTCCCTCCGGCGAACCGCCGGAGGGAGTGATGATCATGCCGCCATCGCCGCGTTCGCTGACATTGCCGGAACTGCCGGCGATCAGACCCAGTTGGCCAAGTCTTGTGTAGAGACGAAACGCGTTCACATCAAAATGACGCCCTTGCCGTCGGATTGGTGGTCGAACAGTGTGTAGGCTTCCTCCGCCTGTTCCAACTGCCAGCGGTGCGTGAACAATTTGTCCACATCGACCTTACGCTCGACGCAGAACCGCGCGCATTCCGCCTGGATGATGTTGGAGAAGGTCCATGACGCCACCAGCGTCAACTGGCGGCGCAACAGATGCGGGCTGACGTCGATCTTCACATCGCCGCCCTCGCCCACGAAGCACATCGTACCCCAGACCTTGGTGGAACGGATCGCGTTCAACCGCGCCTCGGAATTGCTCGATGTGTCCAGCGTCAGATCGGCGTAACGCCCGCCGGTCAGTTCGCGGATCGCTTCCACCGGATCGTTCGATCCTGGATTGATCACCTCATCCGCGCCGAATTCCTGAGCGCGGGCCAGACGTTGCGGATTGATATCCAATGCGATCACCCGCGCGCCCATCGCCTTGGCGAACTGTGTGCCCGCCAGGCCCACCGGCCCTTGTCCGAAGATCGCGATCGTGTCGCGCCCGGAAATGTTCATCCGCCGCAACGCCCCGTACGCCGTGCCCGAGCCGCAGGAAATCGCCGCGCCCGCCGAGAAGCTGAGTTCATCCGCCAGCGGCACCAGCGTATTGGCCGGCACAAGCAGATACTTCGCGTGCCCGCCATGCGCGTTCGACCCGTACACCTTCACCGGCACCTTCTGGCACAATTGCTGCCATCCGGACCGGCAATGATCGCATTGGGTGCAGCCCTGATAGTGATGCACCATCACCCGCTGGCCCACCACCGCCTCGCTTGGCGACACGCCCGGACCCACGGCGGCGACGATGCCGCACGGTTCGTGCCCCGCGATGGTGGGGTTGGGATTGGCGGGCAACCCCGTGGAATTGGCGCCGGCGCCCGCTTTCAGGCGGCGGTATTGATGCAAATCCGAGCCGCACATGCCCGATGCCTTCATTTCCACCACGACCTCACCCGGACCCGGCGTGGGATCGGGGAAATTCATGATTTCCAGTTCTCGCTCACCATGAAACACGACGCCGCGCATGGTTTTCTCCCCTTTGTTGACGCGGCCGGAGTGTGCCATGCCTCGCGCCGGTTGACTAACCCGCCCAGGGGG
>JAYVCG010000145.1:0-4606 GCA_043750075.1 Acetobacteraceae bacterium
AGCGGCGCGAAGCGTCCTTGACGGCGTTTTCGCGCGGCGTCACCCTCGATCAAGGTGGGCGATCCAACCAAATCGCAGTTCGTTACCACCCACTCCAAATAGCGAGGAGCCATAAGCCGTGCTCGCCAGTAACCGCCGGCGATTCATTGTTCGCTCATGGGAATGTTTCGCTCATGGGAGTATCCTGCCGCGCGACCTGATTTTCAGGGAAGTCACGCGTTCAGGCCAGAGTTCCAGGAGAAAATTTTTTTCCGGCGGGGGAACCGTTCGGTTTCGTGCCATGCGAGGGCTGTTCCGGGGACCGTTGCCTCAGACACACGATCTCATCGTGGTTCTGTCTGGTGTCCGTCCAGAAAGTCCACGCGGGGTGGCGGCCGCGCGAAGGCTCTCACCAGTAGATGTCGAGGAGAGGCGCGCGCGTATTCCCCGCGACCGGCGGACCCGCCCGCCGGAAAACCCGCCCGCTGTCCGGAGGGACACCCAGGCTCCCCCCGCGCGCGCCGGACGGGCTTACCGCTCCGGGTCGTCCCTGTCGGTCTCGACCTCGATGTCGGTGGTGATCGCCTCGGCGTCGTCCTCCAGATCGGTGGCGTCTTCCAGGACATCCTCGTCCCCGGCATCCTCCACCCCCTCGACCTCCACCTCCTCGATGCCTGGTTCGGGGACCGGCTTCTTGGGGCGCTTGTCCTCGACCACGTTGCCGCCCAACCGCCGGGGACGGGGCTGCTCCGGCGGCTGCTCCACGCCGCATTTGGGACACAAGGCGGGGGTCCGCGTCAGGTCGTAGAAACGAGCCTGACACGCGACACAAACTCGTTTGGAGCCAAGTACTGGCTTCGCCATCGCGGAAGGCCCTTCGTTCGCGGAATGATCAAAGTTTGGAGGGCGCGGCCATGCCACCCCGCGGGACGGCTGTCAAACGGCATTCCGCGCTGTATAGGGGGCGGGCGGTCCGGAAACCGCGCGATCGAAGGAAACCGGCTCATGGACCATCCTGTTCTCCGCCCGTTGGCCAGCCACCGCGCCACCGCCCCGCTGTCCGGCCGGATCACTGTGCCGGGCGACAAATCGATCAGCCACCGCGCCCTGATGTTCGGCGCCCTGGCGATCGGCGAGACCCGGATCACCGGCCTGCTGACCGGCGAGGACGTGCTCCGCACCGCCGCCGCCATGCGCGCTTTGGGCGCCGCGATCACCCAGGACGGGGATGGCACATGGCGGGTCGCGGGCCGTGGCGTGGGGGGGCTGACCGAGCCCGCCGATGTGCTCGACATGGGCAATTCCGGCACGGCGGCGCGGCTGTTGTGCGGCATCCTGGCCAGCCATAAGCTGTTTTCCGTGATGACCGGCGACGCCAGCCTGCGCCGCCGCCCGATGCGGCGGGTGATCGATCCGCTGACCGCCACCGGCGCCCGCTTCGCCTCGCGCGGCAACGGCCTGCTGCCCCTGGCGATCGAAGGCGCGGCGGAGGCCCTGCCGCTGGATTACCGCGTGCCCGTTCCCTCGGCGCAGGTGAAGTCCGCCGTGCTGCTGGCTGGGCTCAACGCCCGCGGCACCACCCGCGTCGAGGAGCCGGAGGCGACCCGCGACCACACCGAGAACATGCTGCGCCATTTCGGCGCCACCGTTCAGGTGGAACCGGCGGGCACTGGGTTGGCTGGCACTGGCCGGATCATTCACCTGAACGGCCAGCCAGAGCTGCGCGCGGCGGATGTGGTGGTGCCGGGCGATCCGTCCTCGGCGGCGTTCCCGCTGGTGGCGGCGCTGCTGGTGCCGGGCTCCACGGTGACGATCCCCGCCGTGGGGCTCAACCCGCTGCGCACCGGCCTGTTCCTGACGCTGGAGGAAATGGGCGCCACCGTCACCATCGCCAGCCGCCGCGTCGAGGGCGGCGAGCCGGTCGGCGACCTGATCGTCACCGGCTCGGCGCTGCGCGGCGTCGATGTGCCGCCGGAGCGGGCGCCCGCGATGATCGATGAATACCCCATCCTCGCCGTGGCCGCCGCCGGGGCCACGGGCGTCACCCGGATGCGCGGCCTGAAGGAACTGCGGGTCAAGGAGAGCGACCGCCTGGCCGCCACCACCGCCCTGCTGACGGAAAACGGCGTGCGCGTGGAGATCATGGGCGATGACCTGATCGTTCATGGCACCGGCGGCGCCCCGCCCGGCGGCGGGCTGGTCCGCACCCACATGGACCACCGCATCGCCATGGCCGCGCTGGTGCTTGGCCTGATCACCCAACGGCCGGTGCGGGTCGATGACGCCAGCTTCATCGACACCAGTTTTCCGGGTTTCGTGACGCTGATGGCGGCGCTTGGCGCGACGATCCGGGATACTGGGGCGTGATGCGCCCGGTCATGGTTTCAGTCATGGTTTCAGTCATGGTTTCCCGGCCATGATGCCTCGGGTCATCGCGATCGACGGACCGGCGGCGGCGGGGAAGGGGACGCTGGCCCGCCGCCTCGCCATGCATCTGGGGCTGCCGTATCTGGATACCGGGCTGCTGTACCGGGCGGTGGGGCGGCGTGTGCTCGATGCCGGGGACGATCCCGCCGATCCGGTGGCGGCCGCGCGCGCGGCGGACGCGCTCCGCCCCGAGGACCTGGACCGGACCGACCTGCGCGGCCCGGAAGCGGATGCCGCGTCCAGCGCGGTGGGCGCGGTGCCCGCCGTGCGCGCTGCCTTGCTTGGCTTCCAGCGCCGTTTCGCCGAAGCGCGCGGCGCGGTGCTGGATGGGCGCGACATCGGTACGGTGGTGTTTCCGGACGCGGCGCTCAAGCTGTTCATCACCGCGCGGCCCGAGGCGCGCGCGCACCGGCGCTGGCTGGAACTGCGCGCCCGCGGTGAGGAGGCGGACCTGGTGGCGGTCGAACGCGGCATCCGCGCCCGTGACGAACGCGATTCCGCCCGCGCCGCCGCGCCGCTGCGGGTGGCGGAAGACGCCGTGGTGATCGACACCACGGACCTGGACGCGGAGGCGGCGTTCGCGGCGGTGCTGCGGCTGGTGCCGGTGGACACCCGCATCCCCGCGCGCCTGGTTTGCTGAAGGGCCGCGCGGCGCCGGATGGCGCGCTGTTCGATGCTTTACCAAAGGATGAGCAGGGGCTGTGGGAGTGAAACTCCCGCCTGGACACGCGACAGTCAGGGCGCTGCCCTGGACCCGCCAGGAGGCGCTGCCTCCTGGACCTCCGCCGCCCTGCCCTGGTCATGCTCCGCATGACGGCCCGCCTTTGGAAACATTCCATTGGGGGCCCGGGGATAAGGCGGGAGGGATCAGGCCCTCCACCCCTGGCGCGGCGGGCTATTCGGCAGCCATGTTGGGGGTGAATTCGAGCGGCAATCCCTTGTGGCCGGTCAGTCTCTCACCTTCTTCGTACATCTCGAAGGCACGCTTTCTCAACGCGGGCAGGATCGAGGCGATCTTGTCCAGGTCGAGATCGGCGGCGATCCCCGGATACCCGGCGCGCTCGATCATCGCGCCAAGTTTCCTGTTCTCGATTTGCTCGAACGTCCACGCCAGCGGATCGTCGATGATCGTCATGTCCCAGTTGGTGCGGTGGTTCTTGTTACGTGGACCGTAATGATAATGCGCGCCGTTCCAGAAACAATCGAACGCCAGGAGTTCCGTTTCCTCGACATAGGCCTTGCCCTTCGAGCCACCCACGTCGCCCAGTACATGAACCGCGAGACCGCCATCACCGTTGCGCTGGCGCCGCATCTCCAGGCCGAAACGGATGTTGCCGGCCTCGAAAATCTCCGTGCCGCGGTTGTGCTTGACGGTGTTGCGCTTGCGGATGAAGGTTTCCCTGGCGCAGGTTTCCACATCGGGCAGAACGCGGCGCACCGTGTCGAGATCGGTGGCCGCGGCGATGTCCTTGTATCCGGCGCGCTCCAGCATTCTCGGAAGTTTCGCGCCAAGGATGCGGATGGTCCAGCCAATGGGATTGCCATCGGTGATGGGGTCCATGCGGCAATGCACGCCCATGCCGCCGCCAACACGGCCATCGGTCGTCAGTTCGGGATTTTCCGGGCCGTAGACGTAGCTTCTCTCGATGTCGAAGCAGTTGAAACGGAGCAGCACGGTTTCCTTGCCGTCCACATCGGCCGCCACGTCAATGGAGATGCCCTGGTCTGAGTGATCCTCGACATTGCCATCCCATAACTGATGTTTGACGGCGAAGGTCAGGGGATCGGCGGTAAATCTGATTCCTGGCGATTGGGGCATGACGGACGCTCCTGTTGATGGGATTTTCGTGATCCTAAAACAGGAAGCGGGGTGGTCGCAAGGATGGCTCAGCCGTTATGCCGGCTTTCCGTGGGATCGGCTTCCCTGGGATGGGCTTCCCTGGGCCGAAACGGCGACCGCCCCGTGGTGTGATCCACAGGGCGGTATGCTGTGCCGTTCTGCTCTTGGTTGCGGGGACAGGATTTGAACCTGTGACCTTCAGGTTATGAGCCTGACGAGCTACCGGGCTGCTCCACCCCGCGGGGGTGTTGTTGTATTGTGGGGATGGACTGGAAGACCTGGCGGCGGCCTACTCTCCCGTGCCTTAAGACACAGTACCATGGGCGCTGGGGGTTTTCACGGCCGAGTTCGGGAAGGGAT
>JAYVCG010000146.1:0-8144 GCA_043750075.1 Acetobacteraceae bacterium
CCGATGCCATATCCCCGGCATGGTACCTCTTTCCGTTCTCGACCTCTCCCCCATCCCCGAGGGCAGCGACGCCGGCCAGGCCCTGCGCAATTCCCTCGACCTCGCCCGCCACGTCGAAGCCCTGGGCTTTGGCCGCTACTGGATGGCGGAGCACCACAACCTCCCCGGCATCGCCAGCGCCGCGACGGCGGTGGCGCTGGCGCACATCGCGGCGGGGACGAAAACCATCACCATCGGCGCGGGCGGCATCATGCTGCCCAACCACGCGCCCTTGCTGATCGCCGAGCAGTTCGGCACCCTCGCTGCGTTGCATCCCGGCCGGGTCGAACTCGGTCTGGGCCGCGCGCCCGGCTCGGACCAGATCACCGCGCGGGCGATGCGGCGCAACCTCGACACCGGCGGCGAGGAATTCCCCCAGGATGTCGTTGAACTGATGCAGTATTTCCAGCCAGCCCAACCCGGCCAGGCGGTGCGCGCCGTGCCGGGCGAGGGGCTGAACGTGCCGGTCTGGATCCTCGGCTCCAGCACCTTCGGCGCCCAACTCGCGGCGGTACTGGGCCTGCCGCACGCCTTCGCGTCACATTTCGCGCCCGCGATGATGATGGACGCGATCGGGATGTACCGGCACCATTTCCGCCCCTCGGCGCAACTGTCCAAACCCAAAATCATGCTGGGCATCAACATCGTCGCGGCGGAAACGGATGACGAGGCGCGTTATCTGTTCTCGTCGCTGCAACAATCCTTCCTCAACATCCGCACCGGGCGTCCGGGCCGCCTGCCGCCGCCGATCCCGGACATGGACCAGCTTCTCGACCCGCGCGGGCGGGCGATGCTGGCGGACGCGCTGTCCTGCGCCATCGTCGGCGGCCCCGATACCGTGCGCCGCGGCCTGGAGGCGTTCGTCGCGCGCACCGGCGCCGACGAACTGATGGTCACGGCGAACATCTTCGATCACGCCAAACGCAAACGCTCCTTCGAGATCGTGGCAGAGGTGCATGGCGGGATGACGGCGCCGCGTTCCATGGCCAGCGGGGCGGCGTGATCGGGGGTGGGGGCTGTCCTCACCGTCCCTCACCCACGCGGACGGTGAAGACCGGGCCCCTTCCTCATCCCGCCGCGTCCACTGTCGCGCGGAACATCTCCGCCATCCGTTCCGCGACCCCGGACAAGGATGTGCGCCAATCGGACGGCAGGTTCAGCGGTACAGCGCCATCGACCCCGGCGTTGACGCGCGCCGCGGCCTCGATCAGGCCCTGGACAAATCCTTCCCCGGTGGCCGGGGCGGCGATGATGTTGGGGGAAATCGCTTCCAGCTTCTCCCGCGTCTTGGTGCCGAAGGTGTTGGTGACGGCGATGCCGCCCGAGGCCGCCATTTCCAGCACCGGATAACTGGTGTGCGGCGACAGCATCGGGCTGAGCAGAATGTCCGACTCGCGCAGCAACCGCCCGTATCCCGCGTAATCGGCCCAGGGGGCGGGGTTCAGCATCAGGCCGGGACGAAGGGGGAGAGGCGGCAGGCTGCCGCGCCCGCCAATCGCCAGGAATTCCCATTTCTCACGCTGGAACGCCGGATCGGCCACCGCCGCGCGCAGGGCGTTCAGACCCAGCCCGAACATGTTCCGCGCGTTGGTGGGGCGGGCGTAGAACAGCAACCGCCGTCCGCCGCCCGTCCGGGGCGCCGCCGGCGGATGAAACGCCGCCCTGTCAATCGCCGGTTCAAACACCAGTCCCTGGGCCGCGAACACGGGATCGGCGTAGCGTCCGGCGCCTTGCGCGATCAGGTAGTCGTACAACAGCCGCTCGTTGAACACGCCGATGTGATCCAGGCCGTAGGTTTCCAGCGCCAGCGCGTGATTGCTGGACCAGGCGTAGAAACCAGGCTCGAAATCCTGGATCAGATAGAAGAACCGTTTCACCGCCATGCGCGGCAGTTGGGTTTTCACCTGCTGCGCGGTCGTCCAGTGCGTGGCCAGGAACATGTCGCGCGGCCCGATCGGCAACGGGCGGGCGGGATCGGCGGCGGAGACCACCGACAGCGATGGCGGCCGCGTGTCATCCCCCGTCACCGACGCCAGATGACCCCAGAACCACGCGGGATCGGTTCCCGGCGCCTCCCGCGTCGTCACGATCCGCACCGGGACGCCGCGTTTGGCCACCCAGAAGGCGATGTTGACGATGGTGTTGGGGCCGCCGGTCATGCTGGCGGGGGAAAGGACCGGTTGCAGCACATTGATCGCGGGCGAGTCCGCCAGCGCCGGATCGACCCGCGCGTGCAACGGCGCGGCGGTCATGACGTCGGCCAGTCTTTCCTGAAATCTGGCCGGGTTGGTGAACTGCGACAGATTGGCGCCGAATTTCTCCGGGTCATCCCGCAGCAGCCGGAGGTGATTCCGGACTTTCTGGATCAGGGCGCGTGGCGTTGGCATGGACGAGGCGGTCTTTCATGCGAAAGGGCGTGGCGTTCAGGCGCGCCCCGAGGGACACGCCGTTTCAGCCGCGTTCCAGCGGTCCCGGCGTGTCCAGGGGACGGGAGGGCACTTGCCCCCTTTCGTGCCCCTCGTCCATCTTTTCAGGGATGTGCCCGCATCGTCCCCCAGGGGAAAACGTCCCCCAGGGGCAAACGTCCCCCAGGGGGACAAACCCGTCAGTGCGCCGTCATGCCCCCGTCGATCACCAGTTCGCTGCCCGTCACCCAGGCCGCGTCATCCGAGGCGAGATACAGGCATCCCAGCGCGATGTCGCTCGGTTTACCGAAGCGGCCCAGAGGCGTCGCGTCCATCCGCGCCTTGCCGCTCTCGTTGCCCAACAGACCAGGCCGCGCCATCGGCGTATCGACGAAACCGGGATGCACGGAATTCACCCGGATCTGATCCTTCGCGTATTGCAGCGCCGCCGATTTGGAGAAAATCCGCACCGCGCCCTTGGAGGCATGATAGGCGGCGTTGGCGAACGAGCCGACGATGCCGCAAATCGAGGAAATGTTGATGATCGAGCCGCCTCCGGCCCGTTGCATCGCCGGGATGACGCTTTTGGTGCCGAGGAACACGCCGGTCGCGTTGACCTCCATGATGCGGTTCCAGCTTTCCAGCGTCTGCTCGGCCAGGCCCATGCCGGTCATGATCCCGCTCGCCTGCACCGTCACCCCGGCGGGCCGCCCGGAAATCCCGGCGATGTTGCCAAGGATGTCGATCCTGCCATGCGCGCGCTCGACCGTGGCGGCGAGGGCGATCCATTGCGCCTCGTCGCACACGTTCAGCGTGTGGTAAGTGGCGGCGCCACCGGCATCCCTGATCTCATGCGCCACCGTCTGGCCGAGATCGTCCTGCATGTCGCACAGCACCACGATCGCGCCGTGCCGGGCGAAGGTGCGCGCCGTCTCCGCGCCAATGCCCGAGGCGCCGCCGGTCACGATGGCGACCTTCCCCGGTAGCCGTTTGCCTGGTTCCATGATGCTTCCTCCTGTCCCGTTGTGACGATGCGGCCTCCCGCGCGCCGGGGCAAGCGATCCAGTACCGGGCGGGCACCCCGAAGGGCAGAAAGTGTCAACCACGGAGACGCACGGAAAAGGAAAACGCGGGGGACAGACCTCCGTGCGTCTCCGTGGTCCTCCGCGATCTCCGTGGTGAAAGCCTTCCGGCGTTGGAAACACAGACGAACTGTCCGCCAGGACTCTCAGAGCTTGCCTGATTCCGTTCTTCAGTCCGTGTGGAGGAAAGGCTGCTTTTTAACACAGATTTTTAAGGCGATATCACGGATTACACAGAGCCTGGAGGCATCGCCGCGCGCCAGCCCTCCCCCTCGCGGTGGCGGACAGGACTCCGGACGCTTCACGCGGGGTGAAGAACTCCGTGTCATCCGCTAAATCGCCTTGAAATCCGTGTTAAAAAGCAGCCTGTCCACCCCACCGGCCGGTGAAATACAGTCCAACGGACTCTCAGATCATGCCGCCATTGACCGAGAGCACCTGCCGCGTGATGTAACTGGCGTCGTCGCCGCACAGAAACGATACCGCCGCCGCGACCTCCGCCGGCTGGCCCATCCGGCGCATCGGCACGATCTTCGTCACTTCGTCCGCTGGCATCCCCGCCGTCATGCGGGTCTCGATCAGGCCTGGCGCCACGCAGTTCACCGTGATGCCCCGCCGCGCGAGTTCGACCGCCAGGGCTTTCGTCGCCCCGATGATCCCGGCCTTGGCGGCGCTGTAGTTCACCTGGCCGCGGTTGCCGGTGATCCCCGACACGGACGACACGGTCACGATCCGCCCGCCCTGGCGCGCGGAGACCATGGGCATGACGATCGGATGCAGCACGTTATAGAACCCGTCCAGGTTGGTGCCCAGTACCGCGTCCCAGTCCGCCGCCGCCATCGCCGGGAAGGCGGCGTCGCGCGCGATGCCCGCGTTCAGCACCGCACCATAATAAGGGCCATGCGCCGCGATGTCGGCCTCGATCCGCGTGCGGCAGGCGGCGCGGTCACTGATGTCGAAGGAAATCATCCGGCTTTCACCGCCCAGGGCGGTGATCGCCTCCGCCGTCGCCGCGGCGCCGGCGGTGTCGGCGCCATGATGTGCCAGGATCCGGAATCCGTCCCGCGCCAGGCGGAGCGCGACCGCCTGACCAATGCCCTTGCTGGCGCCCGTGACCAGGATCGTTCGCGCGCGCGTCATGCCATTCTTCCCCGTGCCATCCCTTCCCCCTCCGGTCCCTGGAGCGCGAGCATGGATGCCGGCACTCGTGAATGCCAGGGAGGCTGTCTGGCTTCCCCTGAGACAGCGAAAAACAGCCCTTCGGGCAGGTGGCACGCTGTGCCGGAGCGGCCCCGTTTCTCTGGGGCTCTGAGTCTCTGGGCTCTCCCAGGGTGAATCCTTGCTGAGCGGATCACAGCACCCGGCCCGTCCACGCGCGCACCGAGGCGGCAACCGCCAGCCGCTCCCGCCGCGTCCCTGAGCCATGGTATTCTTCCGGCGCCTGTCTCCCTCGCCGCCACGGGGCTCTTGCAGCCAGGAGGGTGTCCCCATACGGTGGCCGGAGACCGGCCAGAATTCAGGACCACCGCTTCGGCATGGCAGCCCGCTTCACACACGCGATCCGAACGGCGTCGCAGCGCTGCCTGTTCTGGATCGTGCTCGCCAATCTGGCGCTTTCCTGCATGGGCTGGAGCCTTCCCGCCCTGCCCCTGGCCTTCCTGCTGCCGCGGCGGCTGCGCGTCCCGGCGGGACAGTTCACCGCCATGATGTGGTGCCGGTATTTCGTGTGGTCGATCCAGGCCAGCGGACTGGCGCGCTGCGACCTGACCGCGCTCGACGTGCTGCGCGACGAGCCGAGGCTGATCATCGCGCCCAATCATCCCGGCCTGCTCGATGCGCTGCTGGTGATCTCGCGCCTGCCGCATGTCACCTGCATCGCGAAAGCCTCGCTCTGGAACAATTTTTTCCTTGGCGCGGGTATCCGGCTCGCGGGATACATCCGTAATGATTCGACGAAGCAATTATTACGGGAATCCGCCAGGGCGCTCACCCGCCCGGTACCGGGGCAGATGCTGATTTTTCCGGAGGGCACGCGTTCTTCGCCGCCGCCGCTTGGCGCTTTCCGTCCGGGCTTCGCCGCGATCGCGCGGCGCGCGGGGGCGGATGTGCAGACGGTGCTGATCGAGACCAATTCTCCCTATCTCAGCAAGACCTGGCCACTGTTCCGGATGCCGGTGTTTCCACTCGTCTACCGCGTCCGGCTCGGGCGGCGCTTCAGGGTGTCCGGTAGCGCGAAGGACTTCACCGCGACGCTGGAGCGGTATTTCCAGGAAGAACTCGCCGCGCCCACCCTGACGCCCGCGCGCCCGTGAACAGGCATCTCGTGCTGATCCCCTCCTACAACACCGGCCCCCGTCTGACCGCGACGGTGCGGGAGGCACGCGCGGCCTGGCCCGCCGTCTGGGCCGTCATCGACGGCGGCACCGATGGCGCCGAAGCCGCCATCATCGCCCGCGCCGCCCATGATCCTGGGCTGCGCGTGCTGCTTCTGGCGCGCAACGGCGGCAAGGGCGCGGCCCTCCTCCACGGGCTCCAGGAGGCCCAAAAGGCGGGTTTCACTCATGCGCTGACGATGGACGCGGACGGGCAGCATCCGGCGGAGCGGATCGCGGCGTTCATGGCGGCATCCCTGGCGAACCCCGAGGCGATGATCCTCGGCGTCCCGGAATTCGACGCCAGCGCGCCCGCCCTGCGGGTCGGCGGACGGCGGATCTCCAACTGGTGGGCGAGGCTGGAAACGGCGGGGGCGATCGGCGATTCCCTGTTCGGCTTCCGGGTGTATCCGATCGCGTCCCTGCTCGCCGTGATGGCGGAGACACGCTGGATGCGCCGCTACGATTTCGACGCCGAGGCAGCGGTGCGGCTGTGCTGGCGCGGCGTGCCCGCGATCAACATCCCCGCCCCGGTGCGCTATTTCCGCGCCGCGGAAGGCGGGGTCTCGCATTTCCGCTATGGCCGCGACAATGTGCTGCTGACCTGGATGCACATCCGGCTGATGCTGTCGGCGATCTTTTTCAGGCCGCGCGTCCTGCTCGCCCGTGCGCGGCGGTAGGGATGGGTTTCCCGCGTGGTGCGGGGCCTGGTAGTCCCCCTGGCGCGGATGGGGTTCGCGGCTCGCGGTGCCGGGGATCGGATTACGGAGGGCCAGGGAAGGTCCAGGTGGACCGTGCCATCCCTCCGCCGCGCGGCGGTCCAGTGCTTCGTCTGTTACAGATGGGAATACATGACGGGGTGCCGCGTTTGAACGGAGGGCTCCGCCTTCGGCTTCGTGCTGGCGGAGGGACGCATTTTTTTAAAGAAGATGAACACAGATGAAGACAAGATGGCCGGTGCGGGCGGACAGGATGAAAAGTGTTCCGGGGTGTCGCGCGCAATGCCCTCCCTGATCCTGACCATGATGAACGGAGATGCCGCGCGAAGCGCTTTTGTTGACCGTGACTGTACATTAATTAAGGTGTGATGGAAACACCGCCCAGGGCGGCGCACGCCCTGACCGCCCGCACGGCCATCCAGCCTTCATCCCGTTCATCCCCTTCCAAAAAAAATGCGGCCCTCCGCCAGAACGCCGTTGAAGGCGTCCCCCCAAACATGGATCGCCGCGCGAACACGTTTACACACGTCCGCGTCTGTCTTTGAAAAAGCATAAGCCGCGGCACCGCGGAGGGGTGGCACGGTCCACCCGGACCTTCCCTGGCCCTCTGTAATGAATCCTTCCTTCGCGATGCGCGCCCGCGCCACGGTCCTGGCCCCGTCCGGGTGGCGCGTCCGGGAACGATGGGCCTTTCGCCCACCCGGAATCCCGCCACCGGAAACGCCTACGCCGCGAACGCGCGGGCCAGCGACACGCCCCTGAGACCCCGCGCCGCGATCCCGTCGAGCAGGCGCGGCAATGCCTCCACCGCCGCGCGTCCGCCCTCCGGACCGCCATCGTGCAGCATCAGTACGTCTCCCGCCGCCAGCCCGCGGGTCAGCCGTGCCAGGACGGCGCCGGAATCGGCGGGCACTCCGTCGATCCCGCGCCGCGTCCAGGACACCAGCGAAAGACCGAACCGCCGCAACACCGGCTCCAGCAGCGGCCCCCGCAAACCCATGGGCGCGCGGAAAAACGCGGGCGCCCGCCCCGAGGCCTCCGTCAGCACCTCCTGCGCCCGTCCAATCTCGGCGATGAGACAGCGCGGCCCGCGAAAGGCGAAGGCGTTGGAGTGCCGGTAGGTGTGATTTTCCACGCCATGCCCGCGCGCGGCGATCTCCCGCGCCAGACCCGGATCGCGCGCGGCGTGCGCGCCGATGCAAAAGAAGCTCGCGGTGACGCCGTGCCGGTCCAGGATGTCGAGCACCCGCGGCGTTCCCACCCGGTCCGGCCCGTCATCGAACGTCAGCCCCACCTCCCCCCGCGCCCGCGCCGCAGCGGGCAGGCGTGCGATGTTGGGGCCCAGAAAATGGCTGCGCGGCGACAATCCGGCCACCGCCAGCACGGCATGATTGATGGCGAGCCCGGCCAGCACCAGGCCCCATGCCTCCGGCGCCGCGGTGAGCCCGGCCACCCCGGCGGCATGCAGCAAAAGTGATCCCGTGACCGCGGGCGGCAGAAGACCTTGACCCGGCGGCCTTGCCGTCA